>JAJYGT010000038.1 GCA_021785005.1 Actinomycetes bacterium | reverse complement strand
AGCAGCAGCTAGCCAGTATCCTTTGCCATCTGGGGTAGATGCCATACCAACTATTGGTTTGTTTAGAACCATATTGCCAGTTGAGCCATAGAATCCTGCGTCACCAAAAGTAAATATCCCGCCATCAGCAGCAACTAGCCAGTATCCTTTGCCATCTGGGGTAGATGCCATACCAACTATTGGTTTGTTTAGAACCATATTGCCAGTTGAGCCATAAAATCCTGCGTCACCAAAAGTAAATATCCCGCCATCAGCAGCAACTAGCCAGTATCCTTTGCCATCTGGGGTAGATGCCATACCAACTATTGGTTTGTTTAGAACCATATTGCCAGTTGAGCCATAGAATCCTGCGTCACCACTACTGACCGGGTCTGCGGGCAATACCGAACTCCAAAGATACGTGTACTCACTGGGAGCTGGAGCTTGCGGGCTATCTACAATAAGTGCGGTCATGGAGTTTGGCCACGATGCTCCTGACGCTGCCACCGCCGCGCCTCCAATGATTGTGTCGCTACTTGAAGCTTGATAGTCACCGAGAATAACATCGCGGTGTCCCCAACATCCCGGTGCGCCCGGATAGTTACATGACATGTTAAACGAAGAGTTCGTTGAATAGTCCCAACCGTCGTAGTACATCCAGTCATAATCGGCAGCTAGGACGTTAACTTCGCCGCCAGCCCACAGAGAACCAAATGCAATCCCGGGTCCCGTAACAGGATCTGTCGAGTTTTGCGCCGCGTTCAATGCTGTCTGGTTGTAGTTAGCGGTCAAACCAGTTACCGGTGGTAAACCTCGACCAACGCGCTCCAAGTTAATGACTGCGAAGATCTGGTCAGCAACAGACAACGAAAGATAGTTGGAAGGCAACTCCATTGGAGCAACACCTTCTAGCTTTCTCGCATAATTTATGTCCGACAAGATTACTGAATTGCATCCAGTTGAATTATCGATTCCATACGGTGCGCAAGTCGATGTCCAGGGCTGCAATGGTTCTATGCTCGCCGATGGGTTCGGCGTAGAATATGACGCCAATTCAAAGTGGCTTTTAAAAGGTCCTGGTGTGCCAGATATGTTGTGTGTGCCAGGTCTTTGTAATGAAGCGCCCGAAATTATTAGTAAAAAGACGATTGACGATGTTGATTTAAAATACGAAAATTCTTTGTATCTAGCGAATACGACAGACAACTATAAAATCTCCGATCAAAAAATATGTACTAGTAAAAAAATATGTAACTAAAACGTTGTTAAAAAATAGAATTTAATCATGTATGTTCTACCCCGTAAACATGAAGTTCGGGCATCAAAAAGATGAGTTAACTCTTACGAAGGTGAAACTACTCTCCGGCCTTTACGACCCTAGCTTTGGCCTCAGCTGCCAGTTTGGACGCCAGACCAAGACGTGGGTGCCCCGTTTCTAGGTCTATAAAAATTGTTTCTAATTTTGCTCTTGCTAGCGATTTCGCAGATTCAACGGCTTGCAACAACGCGTCTCCGGACTCAGAAGTTGCTCGACAATCACTAATCACCAACACCAATGGCTCAAGGCCTAAGGCGTCTGATCGCTTTGCCACTTGAACTGCGGCATCAATACCTTTACCTATCGGTGAATACCCACCCGTGGCAACTTTTGACAGTTTGCGCGTGACAAGTTCGACACTTCTAGTTGGATTGACTAGTACATTTGCAGTATCGCCGGAAAATCCCACCAAAGCCACTCGATTACGCTTTTGGTATGAATGACTAAGAGCGCTTATTAGCACCTGTTTCGCCAACTCGATTCTAGTTTGTGCACCCATCGAACCAGAAGTATCAAGTACAACGATAACCAAGCGTGCCTGGCATGTTTGTGTTATTTGTCCCCACAAGGTCGTTATCGCCATACCTGACCCACCACTTGCCGTGCCACCCAAAAGGGCATTCGAAAATGTGGCAACAATATCTATTTTGTTGGAGGTACCTGGTTCCATCACGGCCGTGCCTATTTTTACCGATCCATGAGGCGATATAACTTTCCTATTTGGTCTCTTTCCTTGGGCCACAAACGTTGCTTTGGGTCCGGTTCCCTTGATCTGTTCGAACAAGTTCAATGTAGAACCGGCATCGAGATCAATGTCAAAACTAACCGGTTCGTAGTCACCGTGGGATCCATAACCACCTGAAGAATCAAAGCCTGGTTCAGTTAGATGTTTCTCAGCTTTATCGGCATCTATTGGCGTACTTTGGTTATTTTCAGCGAGAGATCCGCTCTCGTGTTTATTTTTCGTATCTGGCGGGCGGAACTTGGGCATTGACTTTGTTTGGCTCTGATCGCTTTGTCGAGGAGCTTGGCTCTGTGATTCGCCAGCAGAGCGACGATGTCCCATAACTAACGGAGCAATTGCATGAACGTGGATATCTAATACATCTTGTGAACCACTCCAATAGGCATAAGCACATGCCGCCCTAACCAATACCAGATCCGCTCGAAGTGATCGACACTGCCCTATTTCGATCTCTTTTTCAACCGCGTCCCATGATTTTTTTGTCATGGTCGCACACAGGCCATCAGGATTAGAAAGACGAACCGCCCGACCCTTTTCCATGGCCGTAGCAAGCGCAGTCTCTTGCGCTCTATAACGCTCGTAAAACGCGCTCTGATTGGCATCGAAGGACAATCTGCGCTTGGTCGCTTCAATCCGCAAAGAAGAGTCCACGATGGGCTCTGCTCGGACGTAAAGCCCGAATCTATCTAGCAGCTGTGGGCGCAACCATCCCTCCTCTTTGTTCATAGACCCAACTAGAACCAGGCTCGCCGGCTCAACGACTGACATTTGATCGCGTTCGATACGATTCTCTCCGCTTGCTACTGCATCTAAAACTAGATCCACCAAATGATCGCTCAGCAAATTGATCTCGTCGACGTACAGAATCCCGCCGTGAGCCTTGCCAAGCAATCCTTGCTGTAATTTCACTGTTTTTTCACGCAATAAATGTTCAAGATCAATAGAACCTTTTAAGCGCTCTTCGGTGGTACCCAAGGGAAGTTCGACAAACTGCGCCGGTGCTGGCAAAAGCTCCTTGAGACCGCGCGCGAGTGTTGTCTTTGCCGTTCCTTTATCTCCTTCGATTAATACTCCACCGATGCGCGGATCTAGACCTCCCAAAATAAGAGCCAATTTCAATTCGTCATTGCCTACCACAGCGCTAAAAGGAAACGCGACACTCATAATCTTTTACCTTCTTGTTTTTGCTCGGCGCTTAAAATTTCATTGGTCAAAATGCCAAGGGAGTCGTCGCTCGGCTCGCTCCAAAGTTTTCTGCTAATGGCTTCCATCAACCGATTGGCAATTGCCGCGGCCGCGGTGGGATTGGCTTTTCCTAGAAATTCTCTAACTTGAGGGTCTTTGAGATACGCTTTTGTGACTTCCTCATACATCCAATCCATAACCACATTCGCAGTAGCGTCATAGCCAAATAGGTAATCGACCGTCGCGCTTAATTCAAATGCGCCTTTGTAACCGTGTTGCATCATGGCGTTTATCCATTTAGGATTTAGGACCCTAGATCTCACCACCCGCGCTGCCTCTTGAGCTAGTGTTCTTACTTGCGGGGCAGTTGGATTTGATGAATCCCCGAAATACGCCTTGGCATCCGACCCAGTAAGAGACCGAATTGTGGCCAACAATCCTCCGTGGTCTTGGAGATAATCATCAGAATCGAAAATATCGTGTTCGCGATTGTCTTGATTTTTAACCGCAATTTGTGTGGCCAGCAACCTACGTTCAAGTTCGTCTCGAGCAGGTATTCCAAAACCGTTAGCGGAATAGGAATATCCAGACCAAGCCAGATACACCTCGGCAATGTCAGCGTCACCTCTCCAATTACCGGCTTCAAGGAGCGAAAGTATTCCGGATCCATACGCACCAAGTTGGGGGCCAAAAACCCGAGGTTCACATGCTGAATCAACAATCAAAGACTCAGGATCCGCCTTTGACACCAAGTCGCAGGCTTTATTGAAAAGCGCGATTGCATTTGGGAAAGCGTCGCGGAAAAACCCCGAAATTCTTAGCGTCACATCAACGCGCGGGCGACCAAGATCTTTTTGCGGTAGCACCTCGATATCTACTACTTTTCCCGTTTCCGTATCCCATATCGGTCTAGTTCCTAGCAGCCAAAGCGCCTCAGCCAGATCATCCCCACCGGTTCGCATAGCCGCAGTACCCCAAACTACAATCGCGACACTTTTTGGATACTCGTTGGTCTCTCTGGTATATTTTTCAATCAATGCTTGGCCGAGCAACTTACCCGTCTCAAATGACGTTGGCGTAGGCAAGGAACTTGGATCGATGGCATAAAAATTCCGGCCAGTTGGAAGCACTTCCAAACTGCCACGCGACGGTGAGCCCGAGGGGCCCGGTTCTATAAATTCACCGTTTAGCGCATTGGCAATTGCGGTAAGTTCCCTGGGCGTATCCCAAAGTCGTGGCAATAGGTCATTTGCGATTTTGTCACAAAGTTCCAAAAGTGCCTCGTTTGACAATATGTGCTCCAAATCAAAATGTTCATGACCAAGCGTGTTCATAGATTCGTTTTTGCCAAATTCGGGTGAACCTGCGCCACTATCTTGAATAGATTCCTTTAGAATTAGGCGCTCGATTGCCAAGCGCGCTACATTTGCTATTTGATCTGAATCTCGTCGAACAGCTGGGTCAAGTCCAAGTTGGGTGGCAATTGCTTTGTGCAGTGAACCGTACTTAAAAGTATCAATGCGAGTTAAGGCGAAAATAAGGTCAACAAGTGCCTCGCCTTCGTGGCACTTCCCTAAAACATGTAACCCGCCTCGTATCGTGGCGTCTTTTATTTCGCATAAATAGCCGTCAATCTCTAGTAGAACATCGTCAAACTCATCTTCTTGAAAATCAAAGACCGAATCTTCCAAGGAAAGATCGCGATGCATATTGATTTTTTGCATCAACTCCCAGACCTGTTGTCTAATAGAGGGCAACTTGGTTGGATCCAAAACGCTATATCTGGCATGCAGATCGAGCAAACTCTCGAGTTCGTGGAGCTCGTTATAGGATTCTGCTCTAGTTAGCGGAGGAATCATATGATCAATGATTACGGCATGGGTTCTTCGCTTAGCTTGAGTACCTTCACCTGGGTCATTTACCACAAAAGGATAAATCAAAGGCATCGATCCTAAGATCAAATCCGGATAACATGACCTCGACATACCAGCTGCCTTTCCGGGAAGCCATTCAAGGGTTCCATGTTTGCCCATGTGTACCACCGCATCTATGTCGACACCAAATTGAAGCCACCAGTAAAACGCTAGATAGTGGTGAGTCGGCGCAAGTTTGGGCGAATGATATATAGCAATTGGATTTTCTCCAAAGCCACGCGGTGGCTGAATCGTCACGAATACATTGCCAAACCAAATTCCAGGAAAGAAAAACTTTTCATTGTCGTGATACCAGGCTCCCGGCGCAGGTCCCCAGGCATCGGTCAGATCTTCACGCACATGATCTTCCATCAAATCAAACATCGCGCAGTAGTCATTTAGCGCAAGGCAATTCTTCGTGGCACTAAGATTCGAAAGACTAAGGCGGAAATCCTCGTACTCGTAACTTGCGGATAAAGACTCCATGAGCTCGACCCCGTCATTAGGAAAATCAGCCACTACATAGCCAATCGACTCCAATAGCCTCAACAAGACAATAACCGATTCTGGAGTGTCGAGACCGACAGCGTTTCCCAGTCGTGATTTTTTTGTCGGGTATGCCGACAGCACTATCGCTATTCGCTTATCTGCATTGGCTTTTTCTTGCAAACTAACATACCGTGCGACAAGTAATGACATTCGCTTTACTCGCTCGAGGTCACAGCGATATCCATAAATCGCAGTAGTTACTCCAAGATCCGATTCAATTTCCTCCTTGAAGGATACGGGAACTGTTACGATTCTGCCATCAAACTCAGGGATTGCAATTTGCCAAGACGCATCAAGAGGCGCAAGACCAACCTGTGAAGCTTCAAATTCAGCCTTAGACCTAGATGAAATAATCGCCTGGAATACCGGCACTCCAAGCGCTCTGGTGACAGAGGCATCCCACGTTGCCGTCTCTAGGTTAAGTGATCCAGCTCCAAGCATTGTAACTATTACCGCAACCGGATTAAATTCGCCAGCAAGTGATATAGGTTCAAAATCCACCAATTGGCCAATGGATGGTTGTCTAAGAGAATATGCATAAATAGGAACGGGGTTCAAACCAACATCTAACAGTCCGTCACATATCTCTTCAATGAATTTCGTATTGCCAGAAACCATATGAGCACGATAAAAATAGACAACTACGTTTTTGGCATTACCACGATCAAGGTCATAACCCGTCAAAAATCCACAATCGGGAATTTGTTGCGCAGATTCAAAACCAATTCCAGTCATTAATAGTGTGTCAGACAAAAAGTAAAACAAGTTCGCAAAATTATCCGGACCACCGGCGATCAAATACGTTTGAGCCTTGAGCAAAGTAGCATTGTCGATGTTCGAGATCGAGGCCAGCTCAGGGTCAAAGTTAGACTCGCCGGAAAATACTCCAACGTTAATGCCGTTAGAATTAGCTTCATCCAAAAGACCGAATAAATCATCACCAATAGCGCGCAAGCCACCCAGTGATCTCACTATGACGATTCGCGCGTCCAATAGAACTTGAGGAGTCACATCCTCAAACCGAATCGCTTTAATTGGATCCAAATCTGGATCAAGTTCATCTGCTACGAGAGCTATGGCTAAAACTTCTGTGTCAGCATTTGTGATATAAAGAATCAAGTTCTTCCTTTTTTTTGCGAGAATGGACAAGATTTAAAGCTGAGGAATCAAATATTTAGCATTCGAAAAATCGTATTCCGTCCTATATGAGTAGTAACTAAATCAGCGCATCGCTCGTAATACTCTTGGCGCAAGATTTCAAAGTCCATGGTGGCTTCGTATACTTTATCTACCAACTGGGCCAAAGGACCAAGAATAGTTTGCCTAGCGAGTCTCGATTCAAACACCCCATGACAACTTGTCCCAACTACACACTCAGATAAGTATCCTTCATCTTCTTTTTGAGGCATTAACAGATCAGCAGCTTGTACGCTGAAAAGCGCATTGGCTCCTTCGTCTAGATCTACTCGTCCATGGTGAATCTGATATGTCTTGAGAAGCGTTTTACTATCGCCTTGGGTAAAGCGACAATCTAGTTGACGAAGAATTTTTGTGGGTGAAAATCGCGTAACCCCGTCAATAAGGCCAAGCCCAACTACTGCACTTCGATCTGATTCCACGCCGTCAAATATTTTGCGGGTTAGCATTTGGTATCCACCACAAATTCCAACCAGCCCCTTGCCCTTGGAGACATGGGCATAAAGTTCGGACACAAAGCCATTGGATCGCAGGTAATCCAAGTCGCTGACTGTCGACTTTGTGCCAGGAATTATCAGAACGTCTACGAAAGCGATCTGTTGTGGTTGCGTAACTAGAACTAAGCGAACTTGTTCGTCATGAGCAAGCGGTTCAAAATCGGTAAAATTCGACATATATGGTA
Source organism: Actinomycetes bacterium (assembly GCA_021785005.1). GTDB lineage: Bacteria > Actinomycetota > Acidimicrobiia > Acidimicrobiales > Acidimicrobiaceae > Acidithrix. Next base: position 150 of record JAJYGT010000038.1, on the reverse strand, counting down.
GTTGCAAGATGCCAACCACGAGGGCATCAAACTTCGCTGGGCCAAGAAATCCAGAAACTAGCGCAAGTGAGTCCTCAGAGTCAATTGACAGTTTTGATATCCGAGGAACAACGCCCAATACCTCGATATTTGTCCTTTGGGTTAGCTCTT
>JAJYGT010000075.1 GCA_021785005.1 Actinomycetes bacterium | reverse complement strand
ATTCAGCGTGGATTAGTTTGAAACAAACAATCAATCCTTGGTGGAATGCCAGATACCCTACAGGTTTAAAGATGCCTCACCCCGCTAAAAGCGGAAGAGCCAATTAAGTTGAGCGGCTCTGGGGAATTTTTGCGAGCGGTGTCATTGGGGAGAGGTCGAGCCGTTCGCACTCTTCGAGCCAGCGCGGGTCCGTCCTGGTGCCCCCGGGCTGGTCCACAAGGTCACGAAGGGCGGCGCCTGCCCGCACGTGAGCCACCGTGGAACGTCTTTGAGAGTTACCGGAGCTTGCCGGTGACGGGGTCGTCGTTGCCAAGCGACACCTGAAGCTCCCAGGCCCCTCGTCTGACCTCGCGCTTCGAACCATGCACGAATCTTATGGTAGCGGCGAGCTGTGACACTCATGGCATTGCCCATGGGATGGATTCTGAAAAAACAGAAGGACCGGTGTTTTTGCACCGGCCCTGAACTGCTATTTCTCTAGTGGCGGGGGTAGGATTTGAACCTACGACCTTCGGGTTATGAGCCCGACGAGCTACCAGGCTGCTCCACCCCGCGTCGCGAATCAACATCTTAGTAGATCTTTGCCGTACCCTCTGCACGGGCAAAGAAAAATCTATGCCGACGACGCAGCCGGCGCCTGTGTCGTCGATGTCGTTGACGCGGTGGGGCTTGTCGTCGATGTCGTTGACGTAATTGAAGGAGTCGCTTGAAGCTGAGACAAAATAGAACCGACCTGATTCATCGCACTCTGATAAGTGCCCAGATTTCCCGATTTGAGGTCGGCCTGAGCCTGTTGGTAAAGCTGTGAAGCTTGTGAAATCAACTGTTGGGTTGTTTGGGACCCAGTAGATGACGTAACCCCTACGGAGGTAGTTGATGTCGTTGCTCCTCCGATCTGGTTGGCGCCTTCAACACCTTGAAGCACAGCACCAAACACATCGTTCAAAGCACCAGCCAAAGTTGGCTCCATCGCCGCCTGGGTTCCGTAAACCACAATAACCTGCTTTATTTCAGGCAACGAGTTTTGGACTGAAGCGACGTAAACAGGACGAATATACAAAAGAGACTGATGAACCGGCACCATTAACGTCGTCCCAAAACTAACTTGCGAGCCGTGTTGATCCAGAAGGGTAATCTGTTGAGATATCGACGGGGTTGCACTTATGCGAGCATTAACCAAGGCTGGCCCGTCGATCTGTTGACCTCTCGGTGTTATAAAATCAGTCAGCTGACCGTAATTTGACGGATCGCTACCGGCTACCAAAAATCCAGTTAGATTCTGCTGCACACCTGACTGCGAAACTGGTACAAATGGCTCCAGAAGATTAAACGTCGGTGCGTTTTGACCAGGAAGCCGTAACATTTCGTATTCCGGTGCAAACTTAGCGGGGCTCGACGGTGACGAACTACCACTGAGTGCTTGCGTTACTGGGCCTGTTCCAGGATCCTGAGCAATCGTCCATGCATCGCCCGCATTGTAAAAACTAGTAGCGTTCGTGATATGGTAATAGCCATACATTGCTGATTGAACAGTTAGCAAGTCCTCTGGATACCTAAAGTGAGCAACGAGAGCTTTCGGCGCACTAGACACAGGCGTAAACATGCCTGGAAAAATCTTTTCGTAGCTCTTTATGATGGGATCGCTTGGGTCCGTAACATAAAACGTCATAGAACCGTTATATGCATCGATTACGATCTTGACTGAATTTCGAACGTAGTTGAAACTACCAGAAAGCCCGCTTGCTGGATTCACTGCAAGATTATTAGCCGCTTGTGAATACGGAAACTGGTTCGAAGTAGTGTAAGCGTCTTGGATCCAAACAATACGACCATTGACAATGGCTGGATATGGATCGGCATCAAGTTGAAGAAACGGTGCGGCTTTCTGTGCCATAGATTGAATGTTTCTAACATACATCAACCTTGAATTAGGTTTGATCAACCCCGATATAAGTAGGTTTATATCGTTATACCTGAGCGCGTACGCTGCTCGACGGAAAAATGACGATAATCGAACGCCACCGGTTCCTGCATAATGTGTTTCGACAGACGTTCCGGATTGAGTCTGGTAGTCAATCTCTGGCTGCGAACTGTTACCCACCACATAGGAGCTTTGAGCAAGTCCGTAATACACCTGGGGCTGTGTAATCACTGGAGAATTGGGGTTTGACACCGGTGGAACGTCCTGGATCGCAAATTGTGGATTGCCGTCGGGCGTGATTTTGTTAGCCGCAGCTAAAACTGCCCCATATCCATGAGTGAACTGAAGGTGAAGGTTGACCCACGATTGAGACGGAAGATCCGCTTGGTTTAATTCGCGAACTCCAATCAAAGTTGGAACTGTCTGACCGCCAATGTTATATCGATCGACCGCTAGTGCGTTGAATTGATAGTACGAACGAATGGCTTGTAACTTATTAAAGGTTGCAATTGGCGAAATGGGATCCCACAATCGCACGTCAGATAGTGTTGCGATATCACTTTGCAACCCTGTCGATGTCAGATTCTGAGAATATGCAAACGGAGATTCATTGATATGGTCTAAGCCAAATGCGAACCGTGTAGCCGTGATATTTCGAGCGATATACGGCGACTCCTTGGACACCTGTGAAGGCTGCACAATAAACTGCTGCATAATCGCCGGATAAACACCGCCTAAAATGACCGACATGAGTGCCCAAAGCCCCACGGCAATGGCGGGCAAAACCCAGCCTTGCCGTTGAATATTATAAACTAGGATTCCCGCGGAAACTAAAGAAATTATTACCAAGAGTGTCAGAGCGGGAAGTACTGCGTGTACGTCAGTGTATCCTGCACCTTCCACAAATCCCCTTGTAGACGTCACAAGGTGAAAACGCTGATAATAGTACCCGACTGCTTTTAGCAGCGCCATCAACGCGAGCAAGAACGAGAGATGAGCCTTAACTTTGGGACCTACTCTCGGACCTTGACCTTGGACATGAATACCGCCGTTGAAATAATGAAATGCAAGGCTTGCAAGAGTTATCACGGTAAGTGCCAGGAATCCCCAACTGATTGCGAAAGTCAAAAACGGTAGTTGGAAAACATAAAATCCAGCGTCCCGATGAAAAAGCGGATCCGTCTGACCAAAAGCCGTTCCATTTTGAAACAACAGCCAGTTCTGCCATTGAGCAGTTGCTGACGAACCAACGAGTAGGGCAAGCAAGAACGCGACTAGCGCTCTACCAGCTACCCTAACCTTGGAACTTGCTGACTTAAACCTTCTAATCAGCTCTTCTTCAGGTGTAATGCGTGCTTCTTCACCTGCAACTCTCTCCGCGACAGTAAGACTTGCAAAACAAAGAACAAAAAACACTAAATCAAAAACAAAAGTGAGAGCGATTTTTGTAACAAGTGTCTTATACCAAACTTGCGAAAGATTAACCGATCTAAACCATAGAAAGTCTGTATAAAAGATCGCAATGCCTCGAAGTGAAAGTATAAGTACCACGATTATGGCCAACACAATAATCGTGATCATTTGGCGCTTCGAAAGGCGGCGTCGTGCTATTGGTAAATCGGGCGGTCTTTTCATGTCATACCTAGACTAGGGGAATTCTGGAAGTAAAAGACATTCACATCCAATATGTCCAGGTGGCGCCACACTCCCAGTGGGAAATTCCATACCTGAGTCAACGGAACCTTCCAATTCGTTATCTTCGCAGTCCGAGCAACCTGGCTTGGAGGTACGCATCCAAATCACCTTTTTAGCGTCAGTACAAGTGAGCAACCAGGTGCTCGCCAGGGATGACACAAAATCTTTTGCTAAGGTTTCGACGTACTCTGACTTTAGCGATCTAAAAGTTGCCCCTAAATGCGAAGTTATTCCTGAGTCATCATCGGACTGTTCTCGATCCAAGACGCGGTCGATACGACCGATCAACTCAACCGCAAGTTCTTGCGCCAAATCGCGTGCCACAATGTGCATCTCGTCGCTCGCATCTTCAGTAACGTTTAGCAGATCCGTTCCACCGGTGATTGTGCTCGTATACATTGCATAAAAGGCTCGAGCGCTTTCGTTGATCACATTTACAAAAGGTCCAAGTACCTCGAGATATCGAATTGAGAGATGCTCTAAGGAACCAATCAATGTAATCGAATCCTTGGCCTTAGTCGTGCGTAATCGATCCAAAAGTTCATTTTGATCATCTTGCAATACGCGTTTTACCCGACGAGAAATCTGTGATTGTATAGGCGCAAATATTGATGAGTACTTACCAGTAATTGGTTCATCTTCAGTTTGTGAAACTCCATCCACGAGATCTTCCTGTAACAAATCGGAACTTTCGAGGAAGTCATTCAGTGATGCATCTGCTACATCCTGGACATCCGCTCCGATATTAAAAGCGTCTGTACTGTGCACTTGGTCAGACTCGAATGTAGAGGTGCGCTCTTTTTCCTCAGCATCCGACTCAATTGCCTCACTCGTAACGACACCGATTCCATCAAGTGGGCCTGATTTTATGTCGCGGTCGTCGGTAGAATCGCCGCTCGCTTCGCTTTCAACTTTCAACGTCAGCGATTCAGAGTCAGGTGTCAGCAAACGTGCAAAGATTCCTTCCACTAAAGAGCGCGGAGGCGTAATCAAGCCCGCTTCTACGGTAACAGATTCGACTTCAGCCGGGGAACTCTCGTTTGTGAGTCCAATTGAGCCACTATCGTGTTCGCTGGCTAAATTCTCCGGTGATTGACCTTCTAACTCGGCAGGTACTTCTAGGAGGGGTTCAACAATTTCAGACGCTGGCCTGACGTGATCCCCAAGTGCATTCTTATCGCTCAGATCAAAATGCACTTCGAGGTTGGTGTCTTGTACAAAATCATTTATTGCTGGTGTCGTGGTCCCAATTGGCAAAGGTTCCGAATCCAATTTGGCATCCTCTACCTCGACCATGTAAGGTATGTTCTCGTCAGCGTGTAATTCAATTTCCTCCAACTCAGAGGAGGCCACATCGACATCTAAACCCGGCCTCAACACCCGAACCAACTCAGCTTCAGCTTCGACCAAGTCGTCAAAACTACTATTTTCTAGCTCGGCAGCTTCTCCGTTGGAATTACCCCAATTAGTTCCCACGACCGGAGCGGTTGATGCAAGGTTATGAGTAAGGTCAAGCTCAGCCTTTGAATCAGAAGAAAAGCCAGACAAGCCAGCGTCGCTAGACCCTTGCAACTCCAAATCTGCATCCAACGAACGTGGCTCGGCTTGTGTTGGATTACGGATCAGCAAAGGGGCGATCTCGGTGATTGATCGCTGAATTTGATCTAACCAGGAAAATATTTGTTCTTTTTGCCCGGCGAGATTACGGAGTTCATCCTTTGCCTCATCGGTACGACTGCGGATTTCGTCGTAAACTTCACTACGAACTGCCTTTGCCTTTGAAATTATCTCGTTGGCTTCGTTTCGCGCATCAGCGACGATCGTCCTAGCAGCTTGGGTAGCTCTTTCCACTTCATTTGCTATGCGTTCGTTCGCATCCATGGTGAGGCGTTGGATTGCTGCTTCATGTTGGTTGAATCTGGACGCGATCTCTTTTTCCAAATTGCTGGTTTTAGAGAGTACATCCGCATCAACTTTCGTAGTTAAATCACGCGCATATTCTGTAGCTCTGTTGCGTATCGATGCAGCAGCGTCGGTAGCCGAACGCAAAATGTCAGCAGCTTCTTCACCCAACGCCGCTGTGACGGAGGCAATATCTAATTTTTGAGGCCCTGGGTTACGCAGTGTCGACAGTTGTGACTCAAGTTCCGTACGAACTATGTTGAGCCCGTCTAATATCTTGTGCTGTTCGTCTACATAGCTCGCTAAAAGGGCTAAATACTTATTGACTTCCTCTGGTTTATACCCTCGACGTACCAGTGCGAACTTGCGAGAAATTATCTCATTCGGTGATATCCGGTCCCTCGAACTACCCAAGCCATATGAATCGGTCATAACAATCAAGCCTAAGCTAAAACTTGGCCTTGCAAACCCCTAATCGTGTTGCCTAAACTCTAGCATATCCAGGTATAGATCGCTCGGATAAATACTTGATTTAGTTCCAAATAATTCGCTGATATCCTAGCGAGTAAGATACCCCAACTTATGTCCTACAATAAATCCCAAAGCTTGGCGTAGCGACGAGATAGAAACAATGTGTAGGTTCTTTATCCCCGCAGACAACGCCGCCTGGTACTCCTGAGGCGGTACTAAAAAGTAGTGCGCATCTTGACGCGCAACCGCAAACGCTTTTTGCCGAACCCCACCAACGTCACCGACGTTTCCAGTCGCGTCAATTGTTCCAGTGGCAGCGATTACGCTTGAGCGATATAAATGCAATAGTCCACGCGCTTGCAAAATCCCAAGCGTGAACGCCAATCCCGCTGATGGCCCTCCAATTTGACCAGTTGAAATCATAATTGGAGTTCCAAGTTGCACTATCGAGCCCGAACTCAATCCAACACCAAGAATTTCTCGGCCACCAGAGTGAAACTTGGTGGCCACGACACTGACTTTCAAGTACGCGCCGACCTCTCCAGCTTGACGCAAAAGCACTAACCGAATCTTGCTAGATCCCTTTGTTATGGCATCTACCGCGCCCTGCAAGGTCGATGTCCTCAAACCATCTACGCTAAATATGATGTCACCGGGATGAATTTTCGAAGACGTTTGGGATTCAACCGACTGAACTAGAGCTCCACTAATAGATTTGTAAGGCGTGTGGGAATAATTCAGAGCCGCTAGCACCGCTTGGGTTTTGGCGTCTAGCATCTCTCCTATCTGGCTAGCTGGCACGTTGCTAGGAATAGAATTTCCAAATACTTCATAGGCAGGATAGATAGTGATTTCTGGGTTCAAATGATCCAATAACCAAGTGATAGGGGAAAGTTGAGTTAAAAGGACATCTGCCATAAGCACTTTTCCTTCACCGCTCATCGAGTGCTCCCCACTAAAATGGATTTGAGTATTCACGGGTATGGCGTCGCCAGGCCCAAATGAAAAACTTGCGATAGGGATGAAGCCCAGAGCAAGAAAAATGCCAATCACCACTGCAACTATTAGGGACTTACTCAACCATTTTTTGCGATGCACTGCTTCCAACATAGTCTTGTAACCGCGTTGATAGACTGATAACCGTGCCACTTGCCAGACTAATCAAATCGATTACAGACATACGAGTTCCAAATTCAGCACACCATAGTATTGTTCGTAGCGTCTCGTTAGCAAATCAATTTGAGGACTAACCATCAATAAAGGCGATCCAGAAATATCAAAACGACACGCGCTCAAGGCAAACTTAGTGCCTTTGTCGCGTGACGAGCTAGACGTGCTGCGCGATACTGTTCTTGCAGGGTACACCCGCGATCGAGCCTTGATTGATCGTGCAATTTGTCACACAAATGCGCGGATCAGGGCGGCGGCTATTAATGCCAGTATTCGCACTGGAGAAACCTCAGTGGAAACACTGCAAAAGCTTTTACTTGACCCTTCTCCTGAGGTGCGACTTGCCGTCATCCGAGCCAGCATTTCTATCCCTGAGCTTGACATATATTGCCTCCTCGAATTAGAAGCAGACCCCCAAGTTTTAGAAGCAATTATTTTTTCTTTGGGCGAGCGAAAGGAATATCGGGCGCACACCGACCTATGCAAAATAGCTGTGTCACATACCGACCCTTTGTGCCGAGAAGCTGCGATTGCTGCACTAGCAAATCTTCAAATGGAAGAATCATTGGAGACCCTAATAAAAGCATCTTCCGACAGA
>JAJYGT010000007.1 GCA_021785005.1 Actinomycetes bacterium | reverse complement strand
CTCGATCAGGTGCACAGCGTGGTGAAGATATGGAAACGTCGATCACTTTAACTTTTGAGGAAGCTGTTTTTGGTGTCCAAAAAGAAGTCCATGTCCGAGTTCCCACAACTTGTTCGACTTGTGGTGGAAGTGGATCGAAGCCGGGAACTACTCCTACCATGTGTCCGGTTTGTCAAGGCGGCGGAGCGGTAAAAAAAGTTGCTCAAACGGTTCTGGGCCGCATGGTAACAACTGTTACCTGCGATAGGTGTCGTGGCACTGGTCAGATTATTTCTACCCCGTGCCAGGAATGCCGTGGCGATGGTCGGCGTACCATAGATCGAAGTTACAACGTAGAAGTACCACCAGGAGTCGATGATGGAACGACACTACATTTGACCGGGAAGGGAGCCGCTGGGAGCCGCGGTGGAATGCCTGGAGACCTTTTTATTGGGCTCAGGGTTACCCCAGATCCGCGTTTTGTCCGTGAGCGCAACGATATTCATTCCGTGCTCCATATTAGTTATGTTCAAGCTGCTCTAGGAGCGGTACTTGAGGTTCAAACGATTGAAGGGGTTGAACAGCTGACGGTGCCCGGTGGCACCCAATCAGGAAGTCGCTTTACTTTGAGAGGCAAAGGGGTACCGCATCTAAAGTCGCGAGGCCGCGGAGATCATATTGTTACAGCGGTGGTGGATATCCCAACTGCAATTACTCATGACGAAGAAGAGCTGTTACGTCAGCTAGCTACATTGCGTGGAGATAGCGTAGCCCACCACGAGGCGGGACTATTTTCGAAAATAAAATCGGCATTGTTCTAGAGATCTAGGTGTAGTTCTGTTTTGGATTTATCTAGTTTCCATTTACGGTCGAAGGCACACGTCGTACGTGTCTCTTTGGACGAAATCCAATACGATAATAAAGTACTCCACCATTTAGTTGACGTGAAGCGACTGAAATCTGGGGATTTGCTATCGTTATGCGATGGCCGCGGAACCGTACAAATCGGCGAACTTGTCCCAGACGGGCATTTTCCATCTAAGCACAAAGAGGGACGGAAAGCGTCGAATCTTCGGATTCAGCTAGTTGACGATTCGTTACGCGTTGAAGATTCGAGAATTCCACTTGAGATGGTGCTTTGTCTAATTGAGCCCGATCGACTTGATCGAGCAATAGCCGCGCTCACTGAACTTGGCGTAACCAAAATAACGCTGGTTGAGGCGCGTAGGTCAAGATCGCTGGGAAGTGCGCTAAATAGTCAACGCCTGGGCCTTGAGAGACTGAAGAAAATCACTTATGAGGCAGCAGGACAATCGCGGGCATTGTTCGTTCCAGAGATTTCTTTTGAGGAAATGGAATCGGTTCTAGATCGCGTCGTTGTCTGCAGCGCGACGGGTGAAAGGCTTGCGACGCGACCCAGTGCGATTCTAGTTGGACCCGAAGGTGGATTTGAAGAAGATGAAATACCAAAACGGGTTTTGACCATGCGATTGCCGGGAAATATTTTGCGTTCTGAAACAGCAGCGGTATCAGCGGCAGCAATTGTTATGGGAATGTAGCGAATTCTTGAACAATTCGTAATTATTGACACTTGCGGTGAGTATTCAAGCTAAGATCTGTGGTGTTAATTGCTACATTTTACGGCGAAATATGACAATAAGAGAAGAAGAAGTTATAGACGGATACGCTTCAGTGGTCGGCACCAGGTTGCGGTCCGTGCGTAAACAGAAGAAATTATCGCTGCAAGCAGTGGAAGCAATGTCTGAACTAGAGTTCAAGGCTTCGGTTCTCGGCGCCTATGAACGCGGAGAGAGGTCAATTTCGGTTCCAAGACTGCAACGATTGGCGGCCTTGTACGATGTGCCTATCGATCAATTACTTCCAAAAGATTCCAACAATACCGCAACGAGTGAAATTAGCGATTTAGATCTCAGCAACGATGATTTTCTTATCGATAGTAACGGAAACTTGGGCGACATGATAAATGGTCGTCGTTCGGTGAGCCGTGGAGAGACAAAAATTACTATCGACTTGAATCGGTTGAACGAAGTGGCAGGGCCTGAACGTGACGTGCTCAAGCGCTATTTGGGAATGATACAGGTTCAACGTCAGGACTTTAACGGTCGAATGATCACGATACGTACGGACGATCTTCGAGTGATCGGTTGCATTTTTGAGCTTAGTATCGATCAAATGAGTCAGCGTCTTGACGAACTTGGTTTGAGGCTTCACTAAGGATTTCTTGCGCGGTCTGATTATTGCGCATTGAGAGCTAATTCTAAATCATGGCACTAGGTTTATACATTCATGTTCCTTTTTGCAGTTCGAGATGTGACTACTGTGCTTTTGCCACCTGGGACGATCGCTTCGAATTCGTTGATCAATATCTTGAATATGTGATACGCGAGATAAGATTAAGATCTCGAGGTATGCGCTTTCATACGGTGTTTTTTGGGGGTGGTACTCCGACAATTCTAAGAATTGACGCGTTAGCCGCAATAATGGATTCGATTGAGTTAGTTCCCGATGCTGAAGTGTCAATTGAGGCAAATCCCGAGTCTCTATCCAGCGATGTAAGGGCCTATGAGCAGGTGGGGATAAATCGAGTTTCTCTTGGAGTTCAATCGTTACGCCAAAATGAGCTAGGCCTTTTGGGTCGAAGACATCAAGTACACGATGCGACGCGGGCAATTGCGAGTTTAGCCAATTCGAATCTTCGGTATTCGTGCGATTTTATATTTGGTGTTCGTGGCGGCTCTCCTGATCTTTTGCTTGAAGATGTTGCTGGATTGCTGAAAATCCAAAGACCGCCAGAACATCTTTCGATTTATGGCCTTACTGTGGAGGCGGGTACTCCGCTGGCTCTTCAACAGGAGCGCCATCCCGATGACGACGACGACTATTTAACGTATTTGAAAATTGATGCGTCTCTAAAAGAACTTGGTTTTGAAGCTTACGAGATTTCAAATTTCTGCAGTGGTAACAGTTATTCGCGCCACAACTGGAACTATTGGATGCAGGGCGAATATCTTGGAGTGGGTCCAAGCGCGCACAGCTATTTAAACGGTCAGAGATCTTGGAATATCCGAGATTCTTTTCGTTGGGGGCGTGCGGTTGAAACCGGAGCGAGTTCAATTGCGGGATTCGAGGAATTGAGCGTTGCCGACAAGATTTTTGAGGGCTTGACGTTGGCGCTACGTACTCGTATCGGAGTACCTCTAAATGTACTGAATGTTGACGAATTGCCTGATGATCTTTACGATCTCACTTTGGATCACCGAATTGTGCTGAGTGCCAAGGGACGATTGCTAGAAAGTCAATTGGCACATCGTCTCATTGTTCAAAATATTACCGCTGACGAGCTGATGGAGCATCAAAGTATTTTGCCATTCGATGTAGGTGCGCCAGTAAAGTGACGCCCGAGCGTTTTAGCACTTGAGAGCTAGGGTTGCATTGCAATTTTGAAATGTGGAACCAGCTATGAAGTAACCCTAGAACAGGGTTTGCTAAGTGTTGCGGATTAGGATCCCGCTACTGACACCGTTAATATTTTGTCGAAGATTGTTCACCGCCGTTGCCGTAAAATCAAGGACGGTTGTCAAGTGCTAGTTTGTAATGGTGGAACGAGGGAACTGTTGACTGGTGTCAGAGTGTGCTCCGGCAAGAGCTTCGCGCCATGGTTGAGTGCTGGTGACCAAAAAGTGCTCTTCGGCCAGTTGTTCAGCAGCTAACGCGTTACCATCGGCGATGGCATCAACGAGCGAACGGTGTTGCGACAAAGCTCGTTCATGTAATTCAGCAGAATAGGGATGTGCCGTAAATCCCAGGTTTGCCGCGGTAGTCAGTTCGCGGTTGAGTTGCACGAGATATAAGTTTTTTGTCGCTACGGCGATTGCATTATGTAACGCATGGTCCGCTTTTCTAGAATCGGCCGAGGACTTTGCCTTACTATATGCCTCGAGAGCATCTTGCATATTAGAGCAGTCGCTGTCGTTGCGTCGCTGGGCGGCCGTTTTTGCGATCATTTGTTGAACGATGTTTCTGTAATCAAGCATTGCTTCTAGCTGTTCCCAAATTGGACCAAGTGCACGAACTATTGCAGCAGATTCCAGGGACCTTGGACGTAACGGTCGTACGAAAGTGCCTCCTTGTCGACCACGTCTTGCTTCTAGTACACCAAGCGCTGATAGGCGGCTAATTGCGTATCGGAGAGTTGTGCGACTTACATCTAGTATTTCAGTGAGCTCACGTTCAGAGGGAAGTCTGTCTCCAGGATATAAAATACCCACCGCTATCGCGGCGAGAATGCGATCCGCGATTTGTTCTGGCGCACTTTGTAAATGCAAAGATCCAACTATGTCATTTACCGCTAATACCGGATATGTGTAATCGCGTGAAATTGGGTCTTCCATACTGTTTTACACAATATTCGATATTTGCTACATATACGAAGGGCAAAGATTTAGGGAAACCTTACCTTGGATCGTTGGCAGTTGGCAATCATTCAATTAAACGTTGACAGACAATTTATTCAGGTACTTCGACGAGCCCATAAATGGCTCTCGATGCTCCCGTACTAAGTGCCCAATATCTATCCCCATACGACCAATGCCACCATTCTGTCGGGTAATTTACGAGGCCTACTTCTTTCAATACTTTGGCCAAAAGAGTCCTGTTGGCGCGTGCTTCTGGGGATATATCTAAAGAGTCGAAGTAACATTTGCCTTGGCTGTCTTCAGGAGAATCGTTGATCTGGGTGCCCATGTCTAGTTCGGTTCCGTCTAGATACGCCAGCGTTAAATCTATGGCGGCACCTGCGCAATGGGGGGGAATATCAAACGGGGGCGCTACGTATCTTGCCGCTAGCGAGTGGAGTTGTCGTACGCCCAGTGCGGGATAGTGTTTTTTTAGTTCGTCTGCGTAAGCGTTGAAATACTGGACTTGAAGGTTGGGGGGTCGATAGCCTTCGACAACCATTATGCACAGATCGTCCGGGAGACTTTCGTTGGCCTGACTAAGGCGTTGTGCCAGTCCTTGTCTTGCCAGGCGAAAAAGTCCTTTATTGTCTGCAAGGCGTAGGTCAAGGACAATGCCAGAATATTGTCCTAGATCGACGAGTTTTTCACCGCAATCTAGTACAGGAATTTTTGTTACGGCTGGATCATCCATGAGAATGATGTCGACTGCACTGTTATTCGAAGGGTGTTGCAATTTGTACTTTCTTCGTCGCGCTTTAGCTCATTGGTATTTAATTAAATGTCAGCGTGTTGGGTCGAATGGGCGAATCTGGGGAGGAGTTTCGCCCTTGACTATTTGGTCGGCGAGAAGCCGACCAGTAGCTGGACCAAGAGTTACCCCCCACATGCCATGACCGCCGGCTACGTAGATACCCCGAACCTTGGTGGCTCCTATTAAAGGCATTCCATCAGCCGAAACTGGGCGTGAACCGACCCAGTCGCTTGTTCTTAGGTTGTAATCCACGTTATTCAAAAGTGGTTTAGCTGAACGAATTATTGCATTAATCCGCGATTGGTCTAGCGGGAAGTCGGGATCTCTAAACTCCATAGTCCCCGCCACGCGAAGCGCATTTATACCAGCCGGCGTGCATGCCACTCTTTGTACTGGAAAATAAACGGGATGTGGAACTGTTTCTTGGGTGGCAATGACAAAGGAATATCCGCGTCCGGCCCGAACAGGCATTTTCACCCCGAGAGTCCCAGCCAGTTGGTGAATCCACGCCCCAGTACATAACACCCCAGCATCGGCCGTTATTTGGGTTTGATCTGAGGTGTTGAAGATTACTCCATTTCGCACCGTACTGAGCGACAAGACTTTCTTGTCCAACGCAATTACCCCGCCACGCGCGACAACAGATGCGGCTAGTTTGTTTGTGAACGCGGCAGGATCGATATATCGCTGACCCTTGATTCGAATTCCAAAGGTAACCTTATTTGAGAGCAATGCGACACTCTCGCGTAGTTCTTTTCCCGAAAGTGTCTCGGTCTCTACTATTTGACCGGCTTGGTTAATCATTTCCAATTCGTGTAGCAAGTCTGTAGCTTGGTTGCTATTTTCAAACGCTGCCAAAATGGGAGCTTCGTGGATTTCAAGGGAACTATCAGCGGCACATAGTACGTCGTATGCCTGAGTTGCCTCATTGTTTATGGGAATGAAGGACTCCATCGCACGTCTGCACTGTTTTAAGGTGCAGTGCATAGCGAATTTGGTGAGAAATCGCGCTAGGGATGGATCCCATGACAGCGGGACGTATAGGGGAGCTTCGGGACGTACCAGAGATTTCAGACCATAACGAAGGACACTTGGTTCGGGGAGTGGGGTAGTGAGGCCGGGCGAAATCCAGCCAGCATTTCCCCACGATGAACCGGCTGCCACCGCTTTTTGGTCCAATACGGTGACTTTGACTCCGTAATCCTGCAAAAACCACGCAACGGATAAGCCAACTATTCCCGCTCCTATAACCACAACATGCTTTGGAGATTCAAAAGACATCAGCGATCCTTTGTTAGCGTAATTTCTGCCGGTGAAGTATCGTCAGTGATAATGACAGCTGTAGTCGCATCCAGGCGTCGGCGATTGATCGTATAGTAGAGCGCTGCAATTGCTACGATAACACCAGTGATGATCAAGTCGCGCTTTACCTGTTGGCTAAGAGCGATCACCACCCCAATAATCGCTACAAGAGGTGGCAGTGGCCAGAGTGCCATGCGGAAGCCGCGCTCTAGCTTTTTATCGCGCACTCTCGATACCAGTGCCGATATTGCAACCAAGAGGTAAATAACCACGATAACCACGCCAGTGAAAGTGATTAGGTTGTTCAGCGAAGTGAAAATCGATAAGATTCCGTTGCCGACAAACAATACTAGAAAGCCAAATGTTGGAACCTTGGTACGAGGACTGATGTGAGTAAAAAACTTGTTCAGGGGACTTGGCCACATTTCGTCACGTCCAGACGCATAGTAAATCCGTGCGTATGCCAAGTTACCAGCTAGCCCGGTATCGAACATCGCGATCACCACGCCAATCAAAAGTATTTTTGCCCCAGTGCCACCCATAACCTGTTGTGCGATCAGTGAAAGCGGTGCCGCGTTTGCAGTAACTGCTCCGAGATTACTAATAGAAAAGGTCGCTCCTATTACCGCAGCTAATTCTACTACGATTGCAATAACTGCCGCGAGGATAACAGCTCTTGGAAGCGCCCGTTTTGCATTCGATGATTCCTCCGCAAAATAAAGGGGCCAGTCGTAGCCATTGTAGGCGAATAGTGCTGGCACAACAGCGATCAGAATTCCGCCCATTCCAACCAACGCTAGTGCGTTACCGTGACCAGTAGCTACAACCGGATTTGTTATTGGGTTTCCATGGAGTGATATATGAGCGAAGGAGAAAATGGTAAACACCAAAATTACGGCAAGCTCTAGGACCAACATAACCGTAGTCACCCAGGCAGTTGGAGCTATCCGCTCAACCGAGAGGAGGGTCACAATCGCCATCATGACGAATGCGGTCCAGTTTACCGGCAGTGCGGGAACAAGCGATGACAGATACGTGGCGGCTGCGACAAGTATTGAGGCCGTGACGACGATGCCAAGTACCAGAAACAAAATATTAGCCACTCCGCCCCAGATCGGTCCAAGCGCTTTTCGAATAATTGTATATGCTCCACCTGCAGATGGAAATACGGAACCGACCTCAGCGTATGACATTGCCATGCCTATTGCGATCAAACCTCCGAGGACAAAAGCCCAAATAACTCCGGTTCCAGCTGATGCCAATCCGGCGCCATAAACCAGAAAAACTGATGTGGTCGGAGATATCGCCGCAACGGCTATCGCGAGGACATTTATGGGT
>JAJYGT010000069.1 GCA_021785005.1 Actinomycetes bacterium | reverse complement strand
TAAAGGTAGTTTCGCGTCTGGGAGAAAGTTCAAAGATGATCGAAACTGTAGTTCAAGTGATCACCTCTATCGCCGAGCAAACCAACCTGCTTGCACTAAACGCTACAATCGAAGCAGCAAGAGCCGGCACAGCAGGTAAGGGGTTCGCAGTAGTAGCGTCTGAGGTCAAGGATCTCGCCAAAAAAACTTCTGAAGCAACAGGAGAAATATCAAAGATGATTACGACTATCCAAGAAGACACATCTTCAGCGGTGGCGGCAATCGACGAAATATCAACGATCATTTCACAAATAAGTGACCTCCAATCGACAATCGCATCTGCCGTCGAAGAACAATCGGCAACGACAGCTGAGATCGGCTACTCTATCGGAGGAGCCGCCGCTAGCGCGACAGATATTGCGGCACAGATCAACGACGTTGAGACAGGTACTCAAGACGTAAAAACAACTGCGACGATGACCATGGAAGCCGCAAACGATCTAAAACTACTATCGCAGCGGTTATCTCTGTTGGTTAAGAAATTTAAATTCGACGATCTACGCGGCGCCACCACAATTGCTAAAACTGTGACCGACGCGCGTCGACCCAGGTTTCAACCCAAAGACCAACTTGAAGCTACACTTGAAACGCGCTAGAAGTATCAAGCAAACCCAGGCCAAAAAATAACGTTAGCCTCGCAGCACAATGTTTAGTCGAAAACCTAACGGCTTTAAATTAGCAAAGTCGGCGCACAAAGACTAGCTAACATTCATGATGGAAATAGAAGATAACTGGGATTATGCACTGGCTCAAACCATAGTGACACTTGCGCTAGATTAAACAGTCATGATATTGGCGAAGCGACCCGGCGCGAAGCTAACGCCTAAAGTTTTTGTTGTTACTCCGCGTTCCAAAAAAATTACAAGTTGCAATTTTTTGGCACTCCGCTGCCTCCGACCAACAAACTAGTCCCATAGCTAGCGCACCATTAAGGGTTGCCATTCACAAAACTTTGACTTTGAGAAGTTAAAAACTAGTGATGCATTAATCGAAGTACGGAGTCCCCGCCCATATACATCGCCAAAACCACCAAAAGAATAACAAAGGCACGTTTTAGTGCTGCACCCTGAAACAATGATGCCGCACGCGTTCCTAACACAGAACCGATTAAAGCACCTATAGAAAAAATCAATACCACATGCCAATCGATGTGCGTCTGTGACAACCTGACCGACAGAGAAATCACTGAGTTCACGGCTATTACAAGTAGTGAAGTTCCAATCGCATCTTGGATCGAAAAATCAAGCGCCAAAACCAAGGCAGGAACAATAACAAAGCCTCCGCCAACACCAAAAAAGCCTGTCAAGAATCCAACTATTGTTCCGGCGATAACTACGCGCACAATGCGATTGGTTTTTTTGACTTCTACCAAGGGCTCCGGCTCAAAAACGCTAGGAATTGTTTCACTACCACCAGATGCAGTCACCGCCGCGTTAGCAGGTCTAGGCGAGGGGACACTTTTGGACTGCAACATACGAATTGCGACAAAAAGCATGAAAAGTGCAAACAGGAGAAGCAACACATTAGGGTTGGCTAACTTATTTAACGATGACCCAAGAAGCGACCCCCCAATTCCCACCAGGCCAAAGATGACGCCTTTTCCAACTTTTACACGGCCGGAAAAGAAATGCCCTACGGCTCCGGCCAAGGCCGCAGCGCCAACGGCCACAAGCGAAGCAGTGGTACCTACCTTTACACTCTCGCCGGCAATATAAATCAGCATCGGTACAGCCAAAATCGAGCCGCCGCCTCCGAGAGCTCCAAGGGCACCGCCCATTATAAAACCTAAGATCACTAAAACAAAATCCATACTTCACCGTCAATCTCGTATGCGTGCTAGATTGGCAATACAAATAATTCATATTTGCTATAAAAAATAACGCGTTAAACTTTCGTTATTTGTATATTGTAGTAATGTACGGACAAAAGAACTAATGGAAACTTTGGCTAAAGTAAATATTTTTGATATTACCCAAGCCGACTGCAACAGATGAAGTTAAGAAATCCAGAACCAAACAGGTGGGCTCTGCTCTTAGGAGCATTGAAGGGAAGGAAAATTAATGGACGTTATCATTCTTAGCACAACTGAGCTAGGTGACCGAAGCTACTTGATCCATGATGGTTCAGTTGCCTTTGTGGTTGATCCCCAGCGTGACATCTCTCGGGTTTTAGATGCAGCATCTAAAGCGGATGTCAAAATTGGTGCAGTAGCGGAAACGCACATTCACAATGATTACGTCACAGGTGGATATGAGTTGGCGACCTTGTTAGGAGTGCCATATTTAGTCAACGAAGCTGATAAGGTCAACTTTGAACGAACAGCGGTGTCTGACGGGTTCGAAATGAAAATTGGCGACCTAAATATCAAAGTATTGGCGACTCCGGGTCACACGCTAACCCACGTTGCATACGCTGTAGTTGACTCCACTGGGGATGGAGCAATATTTACAGGTGGATCACTTTTGTACGGAAGTGTCGGAAGGCCTGATCTTCTCGGCCCGGAAAACACGGATTTCCTCGCGCGAAGTCAACATCGAAGCGCACGAAAGATCGCCGCATCCTTGCCCGGCAAGTACGAAGTCCAACCGACCCATGGCTTTGGTAGCTTCTGCTCATCGTCGTCATGTCAAACTGGCACCAGCTCGACTATCGATAACGAGCAAAAAAGCAATTTTGTATTTCTCATTGACGACGAGACCAAGTTCAAAGAGGCACTCCTTGGCGGACTCGACGTATGGCCAGCATACTATTCGCACATGGGTGCAGCAAACTCGAGCGGACCAAAGGCATTTTACGACACATTACCCCGAATGATCAGCAAAGGCAAGCTACTTGCCCATCTAGACAAGGGTTCGTTTATCGTAGACCTTCGTCCGGGTCCGCAATTTGCCAATGGTCATGTGCCTAATTCGTTCGCTCTTCCGATCGGCAATAGCTTTTCAACCTACCTCGGTTGGATTTACCAGTGGAACACCGATATAGTACTGCTTGCTCCGTCATCTGAAGACGCAATAGAAGCAACACGTCAATTAGCGCGAATCGGAATTGACACCGTAGTTGGTTATTACCCAATTAGCGAAAGTGTAGAACTAGACTTCATCCCTAGCTCATTCAAGATGACTACGTTTGCCGAACTTGCTACCAAATCCAACGATGAGCACGTCGCTGTCCTTGACGTTCGTCGCAACGATGAGCGTCGGGCCTCCAGTATCGCTAATAGCAAGCATGTTCCGATTCATGAGTTAATTCAGCGGTTGCCTGAAATGAAAGAATTCGAACATCGAGAGATTTGGGTACACTGCGCGGGTGGCTATCGGTCCACGCTCGCCGCTTCAATTCTGTCAAATGCGGGGTACAACGTCGTATGTATCAACGATGGTTACAACGAGACTTTCGAAGGCACGAAGCTTCTCACTGCAATCGCATAATTTTAGCTGATCGGCACCATTCGCCAAACACAAGCAACTTGAAACGCCTGCTGGGACGCAAAACTCAGCAGGCGTTTCTCATTTCAATCGCCACTTCGCGCATCCAACACCCCTGCGACCCAGAATAAACCGCTGTTTAGGTGCGCGAACCTCTTGGCGCGCTTTTAATGACTAAGTATCCACTTCATAAAGTGGATACTTAGTCACCGCCATTTTAATTCTGACCCCGCCAAGACCCATTTCGATGAATCAAATACAAAAAGCTAGTAGTATAAGTAATTAGGCGACGTGTGTCAAAGTTTCGTTGCAAGCTCAATCCAATAACATTCAACTAGTTGCAGTACATTAAGGTTGATTCTTTTGCGCCTAGAACGCAGGTTAAAAGACCGCAAGTATTGCGCAAGCTTAACCGGGACACCGTCTAGCCTTAAGCGGTACTTAAATCGATAACCTGCGTATGTACCGCTGTGTGTTCGCAGGAATTTTCAACACGCGGTATCTGGAAGGTTACAAAATGGCAAAAAAGAGCAAGAAAAAGTTACCCAATGAACATTGGATGCCTGAACCTCAAGAGCATGACTTTCCCGCTGCGACAGACTATCTTTCCTTATTATTCAATCCAGTCGATGTTAGCATCATCGTCACGACACTCCAAGGAACTCAAAGTGAAATGCGTCAGGCCAAAGACCTCCTCCGTGCATCTGGCTTAGCTCTTCTTCCCGCCAACGATTTTCACGTGGCCTTGGATTTGCAAAAGGTGAAACGAGGCGAGAAACTGTCCCCAGTCTTGCTTGTTAGAGGATCATTTTCGCAAGGTCTCGCGCTTACCATTGCCGATGGTTACCATCGAATCTGTGCAAGCTACCATATTTCCGAAAATACCGACATTCCTTGCATGATTGCCGACATACCAAACTTGCAATTGCAACAAAAAGTTTCGCCCGCACCGGCACAACGCAAGCCACGTTCAACTCTGGCTGCCCGCACCACTACAAATTGAACGTCAAAGCCACACGTTGAAGTGTCGACTAGTGGTAGTCGCTGAATTTCTTGCCTACAAGTATGCGTTAGCAAACTTTCATTAGTCACCTTTTATTTTGTATTCGTTACGATGACGCCTTGGCACTCATTAAATAAATCTCGCGAGCCAAACTACAACACCATTCACCAGTTAAATACGGCTATTTCACTTTCGTAACGAAATATCAATATAGCGTTGCGTTACCCTGAACACAAATTGGACAGGTCAGGAAGTTTTTTGGTCACGCGCGGTTTGGAACTAAAAAATGGTGTTATTTGAATCGTGCATGTGTCCATGCCGTGTATCGAGGCGTCGATCTGTAAATACTTCTAAAAATCAATACTCAACAACGCGTTGAAGAAATGAACTTATTTTGCGAACTAACCGACATCAAGATCTCGGTTAAACAATGATAGTAATCAAAAAGCGCAAAACTCTTGCTAAAGAAAACATCCCCGGCACTCAACTCGCGAGACATAAGATTTCAAAATAAATTTAAAAATTTATGGTTACTGCGGCTAAAACATGACCATATTCCGTTTCCACATTCGGCGGTCACGCCATAAAACTCATCCCCGAGCGCGCTATGAACTTCGGTGGGGCTCAGATATATCGGGGTTCTATCTCCATTGGTTGACACCCACACCAGATGACCATCCTTACGCAGGATTCGACGTATTTCGTCAGGAAACAATAAAGAATTTACGATAATGCACACGTCTACGGTTCCAGAACGAAAGGGTAACGTGTTGGAATCACCCTGAAGTAGATTCCCGCTATCAAAAGTACAGTTCATCAACATTTCAAGTGATAAGTCCACACCGACCACTTGGTCAAAGCGTTCCTCTAGGATTTGCAATACCGATCCCGTTCCACAACCAAGCTCTAGGCAAAAGCCATGCGAAAGGTCGACTCGGCTGATCGCTTCCGAAAGCGCCTCGGTTCTATCCGCCCCGGAGCGCAACTTCCATTCTTTCGCCATTGATCCAAAAGTCGATCTAACCATTGACTTGCGCTCTGGTGTCCAAACGTCTTCGTCAAAGGCTGTCTCACGTACCACGGTTCTCATTGGATGCGATACATCCACACCTGTTGGGCGATCAGTTCTTTCAGGTGTATTGCGCGACAAGTGCAATAGTTTTTGCAAATTTCACCTTTCCAAGGTTTTTGTAAAAAAGCAACATACAAAATTACTTGAATTAAATGCTGCCATTTGTACGCTATCCGACGTCGACGATATATCTTTTTAGATCCTTAATTTCATCCCGAATTCTCCCTGCGTACTCAAAACGCAAGTCGGCGGCGGCCTCAGCCATTTCGCTCTGAAGAGTCTCGATCAAACCCACAATCTCGCTAATATTCATAGCCGCATAATCTGAAACCTTCGAACCGTGTCGCGACTTCAAATTCGGCATCGGAGTCGTCCTGTTGGGACGCAGTTGATCCAATATGTCACTAACTGCTTTTCGAACAGTCGTTGGATTGATGTTATTTTCCTCGTTGTATACCAGCTGAAGCTTACGTCGACGTTCTGTCTCAGAAATGGCTCTCTTCATCGAGTTCGTATGAACATCAGCGTATAAAATTACAAACCCATCGACATTTCTAGCTGCGCGACCAATCGTTTGAATCAAAGAGGTCTCAGATCTTAAAAAACCTTCTTTATCTGCATCTAGAATCGCCACTAAAGAAACCTCGGGCAAATCCAATCCCTCACGCAATAAGTTAATACCAACCAGCACGTCGAACTCACCGAGACGCAAATCACGCAAAATAGAAATTCGTTCCAGCGTTTCAATGTTCGAATGTAGGTAGCGGACACGTATTCCTAACTCTAGAAGGTAATCGGCTAAATCTTCCGCCATTTTCTTAGTCAGCGTGGTCACAAGAACTCGCTCGTCACGCTCGACGCGCAAGCGAATTTCACCCAACAGATCGTCAATTTGACCTTTAGTAGGTCGCACTACGACAACTGGATCCAACAATCCGGTTGGTCGCACAATTTGTTGTACGATTTGAGTGGATTCTTGAAGTTCATATTTGCCCGGAGTGGCGGACATGAACACGACCTGGTTAATTCGTTCAAAAAACTCATCGTATTTTAGTGGTCGGTTATCCATCGCTGAAGGTAGTCGAAATCCGAACTCGACAAGAGTTTCTTTCCGACTTCGATCTCCCGCGTACTGCCCGTGCAGCTGAGGAATGGCAACGTGTGACTCATCGATGACAATTAAGTAGTCTTTAGGGAAAAAGTCCAACAGAGTAAACGGCGGCTCGCCCGGAGCGCGACCATCAAGATGTCTAGAGTAATTCTCGATCCCGTTGCAAAAGCCGACCTCTTGCATCATCTCTAAATCAAACTGCGTTCGCATACGCAACCGTTGCGCTTCTAAAAGCCGATTTTCTTGTTCGAGAAACGCCAATCGCGTCGCCAATTCGTCCTCGATTGATTGAACCGCGCGCTTGATAGTCTCATCAGAAGCAACATAATGTGTTGCTGGGAATACCACAATTTCTTGAAGCTCACTTAGCACCTCACCCGTGAGTCCGTCATACTCAGCGATCCGCTCAACGACATCGCCGAAAAACTCCACCCGTAGCGATGATTCTTGATATGCAGGGTGTACTTCGAGCGTATCCCCACGAACCCTAAACTTTCCCCTTATCAAGTTTTGATCATTGCGTTCATAGTTGATGTCAACCAACTTTCGCAATATTGTTCGCATGTCATAGGTGTTACCCACAGCGAGAACCAACGTTTTCTCAGCGTACTCTGTTGGGGAACCCAAACCATAGATACAAGACACAGATGCAACAACGATCACATCGCGTCGGGTCAAGAGTGCAGATGTAGCAGAGTGGCGTAACCGATCTATCTCATCGTTTACTGAAGAATCCTTTTCAATAAAGGTATCAGAAGAAGGAATGTATGCTTCTGGTTGATAATAGTCATAATACGAAACAAAGTACTCGACGCGGTTATCAGGGAAGAATTCCCTAAATTCAGAAGCCAATTGTGCCGCTAGCGACTTATTAGGTGCAATCACCAAAGTAGGTCGCTGTATTTTCTCGATTGTCCATGCAATCGTGGCACTTTTTCCGGATCCGGTAATCCCAAGCAACGTTTGAAACTTTTCACCGCGCTCTAGCCCGTCAGCAAGCTGCGCAATTGCACTTGGTTGATCGCCTGCCGGTTTATATGGTGAAACCACCTTGAATTTAGCCACAATTAAATGATAAATCCAAACAGTAAATATAAGGCTCTATTGACCTTCATGTGGATCAACTCGCCCGTTCGTATGGAAGTTTCAGATCGATTGGTCCACAGGAAAGCATCACCAACGCCAGAGTCGCCTCTGCAGAATGCAAC
>JAJYGT010000115.1 GCA_021785005.1 Actinomycetes bacterium | reverse complement strand
GGGCTTATCGTCTACGTGTTCAGTGCCATAAGCGTAGCTACCAATTAGGGAAAGTTGCTTGTGCCATAGTGCGCTGAGGTCGATTTTGCTCAAACTGGGCATACCAGCCAAAATAATGGTACCACCGGGATTGGTAATTTCTGCTGCTTGCTCAATGGATTCGGCTGATCCCACGGCATCAAAAGTCACATCGAAGCCGCCAGATACCCTCTTCCCAACCATCAAAGATCTCGTGTTTTGCCGAGCAATCCGCTTCAACTCGGCAAAAGTCGTCGCGGTAGTTGCTCCGTAGGATTCCACTGAGTTACGTTGGTGGGCGTATTTTGCCAAGACTGTGATCTTAGCGTTCTTGTAATATTCAAACAGTGCAGCTGTTATCAGGTTGCCTACACTGCCAGCGCCAATAACGCAAATATTGTCAGGCGCCAAATTACCAATACCAAGAACCGAATGTATTGCGCAAGCGAGGGGCTCGACCATCACCGCGTCACGAGTTGACATGTCTTGGGGTAGAACATGCAGCTGCTTGGGATGAGCGTAGATTTGTTCTGACCAACCCCCGCCAGTGGATGCACAATAACCGGTTTGAAGACCTTCGCTTAGTTGTCCCGAGATGGTATTTACGCATTTGTCGGTGTTGCCATTGGCACAAAACTCACATGGTGGATCTATTGCTCGAATTTCGCAAGTTAAGGCCGGTTCGAGCACTACGCGTACATCTGTGTCGAGAAACCCCGGCAGTTCTTTAGTGCTTGCAACTACTTCGTGCCCCGGTACGAACGGAAAACTCGTATAGGGTTCGAAGTATCGAGAGGACGTGGCCAACAACATTCCTAGATCTGACCCGCAAATGCCAGATAGCAATACTTGGCAGCGCACTGCACCCGCGAATGGCGTATCCAGTGCGAAATTAGGGGCAAGTTCTAAGGATGAAGCAGATGCTACGTAACGAGACGACAATGTAGCAACCGCTTTGGTGATGGCATATTTAGGAACAGATCTGGAAAATAAAAGCGCTCTCATTGTGACCTAGCAATTGGCAATAGTATCTTAGAATAACCACTCTGACGTTCCCAATTCTCAACTGGCCAACCCCGTCTGTTGGCTACCTGTAGCAATTTGGGTTCGGGGTTTACCGCGACTGGATGCCCTACGGCTTCTAGCATCGGTAGATCTGACGTTGAGTCGGCATATGCAACACTCTCTTTTAGCGTGATGCCATATTTCTTGGCAAACGACTCAACTAAAAGCGCTCGCGCTTCGCCGGTAGGTGGTGCGGTGTCTAGATTTCCAGTTAGTTTTCCGTCGGAATCATGGGTCATTGTGCAAGCGACAATTTCATCAAATAATGGTTTTATGGGTTCAATCACAAAGTCGAGTGCCCCCGTGATAAGAATTGTCTTGTGTCCTAACGATCGGTGGCGGCGAATTCTCTCTATGGCTTTGGGGAATGCTTTTTTTAACAGGTATTCGTTGAAGAGCTCATAACTTTGCGCTTCAAGTATTCCTTGGTCGGCATCTTGATAGCGTCGGTAAAAACTTCGGAGAAAGTCTCCTCGATCGGATCGATCTAAAGACATTAGATGTGGGGCCTCTCCTAAAAGCGCTAACGAAAACAGCGCTTTCTTAGGCGCTGATAGGCGTTTGGTTGCGTACCACGCGTATGCATCAACCACATTTGATGCAATTACCGTGTTTTCTAAATCGAATACTGCAATTTTGAAGGTGGGATCCAGTATCGCTTGGGTGGCTCTGGATATCTTTGGTGCTAAAGCTTTCTTTTCCGGTGTTGTCTTTACTCTGGCGTGTTTTACGACAGAAGGGAGGTGGATGTCGGTTACGAAATGGTCCCAGTCGATCAACTCGGGGTTGAAGGCAAAAAGAGTGCGTTCTTCTTGATCGAGGAGTTCCCAAAGTGCTTTTAGGTTAGAAACGTCAAAGATTGCTTCTGTTTCAGCGTACGAGCCATATAGCTCCACATATGATAGCGCACGTTCAACTAGCTGCTGTTTTGATTCCACATCCGTGACCAATTCCGCACGCTTACCCCGCAGGGGAAGGTTTGAAATAACCCTATCAATCGCTTCAAGATTTTTTGACGCACGAGAGAGTTGTCTTTGAACTCGTCCTCGACCTGGAAAACTCCATTCGGGTACAGATATTGGTTGCCCATCATTGTCATAGATCGGATTCTGGGTAAACCACTCCCGCACTAATTCAACTAAACGTTTGTACCTAAGTGGATTTACTGCGCCAGAAGCTACTTGGTAGACCGATATATCGCCTGGTTTTGGCGATTGTTTGGCCGCGACACCAAGGATAGCGGCGGTGACAAAATCGACTGGAATTACATCGACTATTCCTTCGGGAACACCAGGAAACTCTTTTAGTAGGCCACGTGCGTATGACACAATAATGGGTTCTGCCATACGAAAGCCTTTAATCCATCCGGGATAAGGCGATATTAGCGATGATTCGATAATAGAAGGACGAACAATTGAAATGGACAAATCACTATGATCATTAGCTAGTGCCTCTTCTCCTAAGGCCTTTGTGTAGGTATAGGCGTCTGGCCAACCGAGCGACTGGGCTCTTGTTCGCCCAAGTTCCACTAAGCGACTTTCTACCCATTCTTCACGAAGTTTTTCAAGACGTTGCGCGAGAAGGGGACTCCCAGCGGCACCAAGTTCTTTTTTCGCTAACGCGGCTAGTCGGTTCAGTTGAGCCGGCGACCTGGAATCTAGCTCCACCTGGTTCTTTATTTGCCCGGCAACTTCAACTTCAGACAAGTAGTTTGGCATTGGAGAAAATGGAGTATCTCGGAGGAGCTTTTCTGGCGAAAGACCTCTTCTATAGCCAGCCACATACGAAGTTGAGACCGTAATGAAATGTTTTTCGGTCGGATTGATGTTTAATTTGTTGCATGCTTTTTTAATGGCGGCTGCCACGTTGCTCGGACCAAGAAGATTCACCGATACCGCCTGGGTGAGTGGTGAGTCAAAGCTGACGGTGGCGGCGGAGTGAATCACAAAATCGGCTCTAGCTAATTCTTCAAGGCCCGCTTTATCGAGTCCCAGTTCGGGTTTCGATACGTCGCCAGCTACGGCGTTGAGGTGATCTTGAATGTACTGGTCAAAAGCTTCATCCCCCATCCGTTCGCGCATCGGTGAAAAAGCATCATTTTTGATGATTTCTCGGCGCGCACGGTCAAGTGGCGAAGACCTGCGTCCCGGTCGAATCAAAAGGGTTACTCTGGCATCTGGAATGCTATTTAAAATACGTTCGGTTAGCGCGGTGCCCAGGAATCCAGTGCCTCCGGTTACAAAAAAATGCTTTCCGGTAAGTGCTTCGATAATCAAAATTGTCTCACTGGCAAAAAACTACTTCGCAAAACATTAAATGACTGCTGTAAAACCCCACTTGAACCCCCGATATGTCTTTTTGTTTGTGTCAGTGTCTTTATGTGAGTTCAATCTTTGTCATTAACTTGGTCTGATCTCCCAGGACCAAGTCGACCCAAGGTGCCATAAGTAGCTCGAGCTGTTCGTTGTGACTTGCTTTTTTGTGATTTCGGTTCAGTGTAACGAGGAGAAATAATGTTCGACTTGACCCGAGCATCGGCAGCAGGCTTTGATCCACGTACCCGCCTCTGGTTAGCTTCGGTAGCCTTTTTGCCCTGCCACATAGATTTGAACCCCACTATCGCAGCGTATGCGACTGCTGGCATTGCGAGTATTACGTATTTGCTAAGCGGACCAAAAGTTACCGCCATACCTGCGAATCCTATCCACAGTCTCTTGCCAACTGCTACAGTGATGGCTAAAACGAGAGCAATTGCCACGCCCTCAAGGGACAAGGTCAGTGGGTCTAGGCCTTTTGGCGTCTTTTTATGTAGATAGGGCAGCCATAGGGCAAGGTAAATAGCGGCTGAATAAAGCGCAACCGCAAAGCCTATGATTTTTTCTCGTTTGGTGATCATCGTTCGCACGTCCAATTAGTTTAGGGTGGTTTCGACCGATTACTTAGGCAATTTTGCTTGAACCTGGACCGCGATATTGACCAAATGAGAAAATTGAAGTCGATGCGTTGCGATTTAGGACTTGTGATCTTTAATTTAGGATTTGTTGGACATGAATTTCTGCCGGTAAGTTTGCTGAAGAGCTCGATTTTCAGAAATTGCCGGACCGGAAATTACAGTAACTCCTGCCAATAAGAGTTGATCTAAAGCAGCTGGGTTTTTAACGCCTTGGGCGACAAGGCGAATTCCACGATCTCGGGCAATTGCAAAGAGAGCCGAGAGCGTATTTGGTGGCACAGCGCTCGCATCTTGTTCAGCAATTTGGGCAGGTAGCGCTAGATAATTCACCATGGGCATCATGATGTCGTGAAAACGAAGTGATCGATGATTGGCCTGGGTTATCATGATTTCACTTCGAAAACGTAGGGAAATTGTCGATATTGCCTCTAGCAACCAGGGGTCATCGTGGAGCTGGGTTGACGTCAGGCTCAATATCAGCTGGGTACTTTTTCTATAATGGTTTGAAAACCCTGCGACTAGATCCGCTAACGTCGTCACGTTGGATCGAGTGATGTCAGTTAACTCAAGGAGCGTTTTTTTGCCCATATTGGCGATAGCGAGATCTCGCTGAAAGACTGGTACCTCAATTATTGACTCAAGGAGTTCTATCGCGCTTGGGTCTGGAGTTTGGGTCTGGAGTTTTCCAAGCATCGTAAACTCGGTTTGTAAATCGGAAACATCGCTTAGTAAATGACTTTGACCAGAAGGAATTTGAGTCGTAGTTCCGGCTTCTACATGAGGATATCTGTCTTGCATAATGCCAGCAAGCGCCGCACGAAGTCGGGCGATTTCAACATAATCAGCACTAAATTTAAAATATCGATCTAGTACTTTGAAAGTGTCAAGAAACTCATTACTTTTTTGAGTCGCACTTAGGTTTTTGTTTTCCGGTGCCATTGAAACTTGACGCAGGTCGATACCCGCACTTTGCGATATTGTGCTTTGCGAATATACGCTAAGTCGACCTCTGCCTGACTCTTTTGAGCGATACATATATTCATCGGCGCGCTCTAAGAGTTCTGCGCCAGTAATACCCGGCTCGCCAATCGCTATACCCATTGAAGTAGATACCGCGATCTGGTCACTAAATATGCGATAGGTGTCATTAATGTGGTGGAATGCTCGCCTAGCTAAATCGAGCAATTCCAATTCTGGAGGGGAATTTTCCAGTAAAACGACAAATTCATCACCAGATAATCTTGCTACGGTATCAGTATCTCGAAATGAAGTCGTAAGGCGTTTGGCAAATTGAACAAGGAGTTCATCTCCGGTGCTGTGGCCAAACGTGTCATTGACCTGCTTGAAATAGTCGATGTCAATAAAAATAACTGCGGTTCGTTGTTTGGTTCTTTGTGCTTTTGCGGTCGCAACTGCGATGCGATCCATGAGTAGTTCGCGATTCGGAAGTCCAGTTAGTGAATCCTTAAAGGCTTTTTCGCGATAGTTTTCCAAATGACTTCGTTCGGCGAGCCGAAGTCCCACGTTATCTGCAACCAATGTGGCAGATACTGACCACTCTGTCGTGGTAGTTTTGTCAAACGATGACCAATAAGGTCGCTGTCTTGGTTGTGCAGCTAGCGCAAAGCCGATCAATCCGTCCGAGGTCGATATTGGGACGGTGACATATGGCAACATTCCCACTAACTCTCGAATCTCACTCGGATATGCCCCAGGAGTTGATGGTTCGAAAAAAATTGGGTCATGCGAGATTGTCAATTGTGAAAAAAAGGAAAAACGACTGGCGAACTTACCGTTCCAGGTAGCGCTTAACTCGAAATTGTCGTCAGTCTCGCTACCCGCCATACATATTTTGGAGATGTATTTTTGGTCGTCGAGTAAGAAGAAAAACGCGCGAGGCGATGCCAACGACATCGCAATCGATTGAGCTAAAAGGTCGCCCATTTCCTGCATCGATACGATTTGAGTAGTTGCATCTAGCAATGGGGTAACACTGCTCGATGCTCTAAGTCGAACGTCTTTTTCGTAGTCTTCAACTAACTGAGCGAATAAAAGAGACAAATGACGCATTAACACTGTGGCAGAAGCATTTTCGAACAATGAGTCAACTGTAGCTGCGATTGGCTTGCTCAGCACTATTGCGCCAATATAGTTATCACCTCTAAGCAAGGGGAGCAAAAGAGATTCGCCTTTTAGGTCAAGGTGATTGAGAATTTCAACGGGGAAATCATTTAAATCGTCAATCGTAAATTTTACAATCGTACGAGATTCAAAAGCCTTTTTGGCTACTTTATATAGGCCGTTGAAATGCGAAGGGTGTATTGGTTCATTGCGCTTTTCTGTTGCAGCTCTTTTTGAAATTGATATAGGGAGTAGTCGACCGTCTTCAAAGGAGAACGAACTGGCTGAGCGATAACCGAAGAACGTTCCAATTATTTTGCATATTTTTGCTGCACCTTGCGTGCTATTTAGGCTTTCGGATACCGCGCTTGATAATTCTACCAATAAGTGAGTTATTTGATCTGTTGTTCGTGCACCGCTAAGAAAGTCAAATTCATCGGTGGCCTCGTCGAATTTGGTGCGTAAATATGCCAGTGGAGGCGTGTTCCAGGGCTTGGGACCTATCAAAAGTATTCCCAGTGTGCCTGATCTACTGGGTATAACCAAAATAGAATTGTCGTGCGCACTACCGTTCGGCGCGCCAAGAATTGCGACGAGTTCGGCAATATCTGATCGGGGAAGTGTTATCACATGCGGTCGTGTTGATCTAAGCGCAACTTGAACTCGTTCGGCAACTACTGAATTCAAGACAACTGCTGGTGCATATACGGTTACGATTGAGTGTTGATCGGATTCCGATTGAGGATTTGATCTGACTGCCAAAAGGCGCAACAAACCACTAGGGGCAATATCACATATTGCGCCGACACGCGCATTCGAAAGCGTGGATATTTCAGTGAGTACGTGGGATAACGCGCTTGAAATGCGCGCGCTAGGCTCAATGTCCCGCATCTGAGACCTCTACTTTTCGACCCATTTTTGTCCACTCGTTCTCAGTGAAATCTTAGTTACTACTCTAAGCGTACATTCTATGCGTTATAACCGCGTTAGGTAGCAATAATAGCACTAATAGTGATGTCTCAATTCACTTCGTGGGGATAATATAGTAAATATGCTTGATCTCGACAGAACTATGATGTATGTGAGTCTCCATTGATGGTAGACCCCATCATTAGCGGGCACTTCTTTGAATGCTAGATTGTAAAATCGACTAGGATCTGTTTCGCATCCGGGCGCTTAGCTCAGCTGGTTAGAGCGCAGCCTTCACACGGCTGAGGTCGGGGGTTCGAGTCCCTTAGCGCCCACCAAAAGTGTGTTACTAAAACTATTGATCTGATCCACGCAATTGTTTGTGTCAGCAGTGGACAGGGCCACCAAGTTTTAGTTACCTCCCGCTAGGTTCTCCCCTTATCTTGCTCTTGTGCTTTTAGCGGGGTAAGGCATCTTTAGACCTGTAGATTATCTGGCATTTCACCAAGGATTGACTGTTTGTTTCGAACTCTTCCGCTTTTAGCGGGGTAAGGCATCTTTAGACCTGTAGATTATCTGGCATTTCACCAAGGATTGACTGTTTGTTTCGAACTAATCCTCGCTGAATTAGTCAAGTTGGCTGTTGTTTTGTTGGGTACTAGCGCTGCTGTGCACCCTGTAATCAAATAAGAATCATGTGTGGAAAAGTACTGGTACTTTTCCACATTGACATATGCACGTGAACCGCAGCTTTTACAAAACAGTTCACCGATGGTCTGTTGTATTGCAATCTCAGCAAATGATCCTTGGCGTCTGTAAAAGAGA
>JAJYGT010000137.1 GCA_021785005.1 Actinomycetes bacterium | reverse complement strand
GGTAGCGACCACAAATATTATGGCAGCAATAGCAACATTTCCTACAAATTTTGGAGAGGCCGCAGCAGTTAGCTGGTTTTTGGTTCTGATACTAGGCGCTGTTCTCACCTTGCAAAATCGCCTTACTCGTAGTAGAAACTTTGCGGTTTTATCTGGTCGTTCGAGCTTTGCTGCCAAGATCCACCTAACCGGAGCTAAGCGCCTTAGTTTGCTTGGATTTATTTATACTTTTTTTGCGCTCACTTTGTTAGTTCCATTTTTGGGTGCTGTGATTTCAACTCTGTTGAAGCCTTACACACCATTTAAATGGTCGAACTTGACACTTAGTGCCTTTACCACGTTATTTTCTACTCAATCGCTTGGCGGTCCGATCTTGGTGTCATTGAAGATGGCAACGATCAATGCAACTCTTACGGTTATCATTGGCTTTGCCATAGCGCGAGTTATAACCTCTCCACGCCCCGGGGTAACTGGCAGATTCACCGACATTATACTCATTGGATCGGTTGCTCTTCCAGCACTTGTGCTCGCAGCTGGATTTATCTTTGTTTTCAACCTGCCCCTTACTATGAGACTTGGGATAAACATATTTGGTACCATGATTTTGCTCGGGATCGGGTATCTAGCTATTGCGCTACCGTCGAATTCACGGCTTTTGATCGGTCCTGTTGCACAACTTGATGGATCTTTAATGCACGCTGGAAGAATTCACGGGGCTGGTCAGACCAAATCATTTAGAAGATGTGTATTGCCCTTGTTGTCCCGGAGCATTATCTGGGCTTGGTTATTGACATTCTCATCCACCTTTGGTGAACTTCCAACTTCGCAAATGCTTGCACCAACAGGTGTGCGAACTGTGGCAACTGCGATACTTGCGTCTTTTCAAACAACAAATCTTGCGAGCGCAACCGCGTTATCTCTGGTGCAAATGTCAATTGTCTTAGGCGTTATCGGGGTTGTACAAGGTGGATTTAGGCTTTTCGCACCTGTTGGATGGCGAAATGTAGGTGTCGGGCGACGCGGCTAGTGCTCTCGTTTGCAGAGTTCGCGTTTGGGAACGACACACTTTGGATGAACAAAGGGCAGCTAGCTCGAAGTTTATGGCACGTGGCAAATTGAATAGAAGTAAAGAAATACTAAAGGGCTAAGGCAATGAAAACGGATTTAAAACACGCGCGGGATCAGACACATGCACCACGTATCACATTTGAAAAAGTCGAAAAGTTTTATGGATCTAATCATGTGTTGGCTGATATCAACTTTGAGGTAGAACCGGGACAATTCACCGTTTTGTTAGGTCCGTCTGGCAGTGGAAAGTCAACCATGTTGCGCTGTCTAGGGGGCTTAGAGAAAATTGACAGCGGTGAAATTCGCTTTGACGATAAAGTCATAAGCTCCAAAAAAACCCATCTTTCACCCGACAGACGAAACTTAGCAATGGTTTTTCAGGACTTTGCTCTATGGCCACATATGACGGTGTTCGAAAATGTTGCTTTTGCGCATGAGCGGAATTCACCGTCAAAGCACGATCTCGAGGTAAAGGTCAAAGATCTCTTGGAAAGAGTTGGTCTACTAAATCACGCAAAGCGCTATCCAAATACTTTATCGGGAGGCGAGCAACAAAGAGTGTCATTGGCACGGGCGCTCGTTGGGACGCCGGGTGTGATTTTGTTCGACGAGCCCCTGTCAAGTTTGGATGCTGATTTACGCGAGCGACTGCGGGTGGAGATCGCCGATTTAACCCGCGACGTTGGTGCAAGTGCACTTTATATTACTCATGATCAGGTTGAAGCTTTTGCCTTAGCCGATAGGGTAGGGGTGCTAAATGGTGGCAAACTAGTCCAGGTCGGAACTCCCGAAGAAATTTACCTAGAGCCCGCTAACGCCTTTGTTGCTCAATTTACCGGAGTAGCAGGCGAGATTCATGGCGATGTCGTGGAAAATCTTGGTAACAGTCATTATCGTGTTCGCACCCAGGCCGGCACGCTTGACGCCAGGTTCCCAGGCAATGCCGCCCTAAAGAGCGATCAGGTAACTCTATTACTAAGAAGTGCTCCAATCAAACTTCAAGGTGAAATAAGTAGCCCGCACGAATTGAGTGGACGAGTTGTAGACGTAGCTTTTAGAGGACGTGGGTATGATCATGTGATTGACCTTGGTTATGGACACCGTCTTCTTGGTGTATTTTCTTATGATCGTTGGGAGCGTCATTCAAATGTTGCGGTACAAATCCCAGTCGAAGGTTGTCTAGCGTTTCCACGGGTGGCGGTTTAGCTAATTAAGCGTTCAATTTCTTGCGATACTGAAAAACAATGTCGAGCTAGTTGAGCGCTTGAGCGCAAATCGCAAAAAATGTATTCAAGGTTTGGTTGGGTTCCAAGTGCCTGTGAGTTGTTTGGGGTCGACTGCCAGAGATCTATGCAATGCAGGTCATAAGTCAAAAAATAATTGCGCTTAGATAGTTTTTTCTCAGGTGCTATTTTGTTTGTGCTTGGTTCTTGGTTGATGTTTACGCTTTGTTCACGCGTTGGACTCTTGGAGCGGTTAGAACTTTTACAGTACTACAAATGCAGCGCCTCGAAGATGTTCTAAACCTTGGAATTGTTTTGTGAACCTGGTTCATCACGGCGCCAAAAAACACACTTGGTTTGATTTTGTTGGTGTTGGGCGGGAAAACATAACGCAAAAGCGCAAAATAAAAAAGAGGATTGTTTGAATTCCACCCGGACACCAAGTGCCTGTCGAGTGCTTGTCGTTGAAGACGACGTTGAACTGGCGAGATTAATCGGACAATACCTAACCGAAGAGCACTTTGAAGTTGAAGTAACAGATAGCGGCGATGGCGCACTTCAGCTTTTAGGCAAACAAAAATTCGATGTTGTGGTGTTAGACATTGTAATTCCGGGTTTGGGTGGTCTTGAGCTTTGTGAATTCATTCGTAGTGAAATTGATTGGTTGCCAACGATTATGATCACCGCATTGGCGTCTTTGTCAGACAGACTTAGGGGCTTTAACTCTGGTGCGGACGATTACTTGGTGAAGCCGTTCTCATTGGCTGAATTAAGCGCACGAATAACAGCTTTAGCTCGTCGGGGTGCCCTGTTGCGTCCTGCGTTACTGAGTAGTGGGGAAGTCTCGCTGGATCCACTCACCCGCCGTGCCTGGCGAAATAAAAAAGAAGTGATGCTTTCTGAAAAGGAATTTCGACTTCTTGAAATTTTAATTAGAAAAGCGGGATACGTGGTAACGCGAGAAAGCTTGCTTCGTTCAGTATGGTTTGATTCCCCAAGTGTTGGACTCAATATCGTTGAACAATACATTCGACGTCTTCGCCATAAAGTCGATCTGCCTTTTGCACGAAGTGACATCGAAACTGTGCACGGGCGCGGATATCGTTGGCGGATAGCTCGTTTGGTAATCAATGTCGATTAGGTCGCGATTGGCTTTGATGGTTACAGCCATCGCGTTTTGTCTTAGCTTGGCCGCCGGTCTGTATTTGTATTCAAGCACTATAAATTCAATTCGAACCACTATTCAAGCTGATCTTCAAACACGCACTGAAAGGGTAACTGACCAGGTTGCCAACGGAGTTTTGGTTAGGATCCACCAAAAAGATCCAATCTTTGGGCATGACCAAGAGTTGATACAGGTATTTGGTTCGAGTGGACAACTTATGTATTCAACAATAACTGCCAGATCACCTTTGATTGTACCGAGAAAAATGATCCTTGGTAGTGGCGTCAATCCTTATTTTCTTCAAGTAAATCGCGCGGGAGACGGGGGAGAGTACTTGGTCTTATTGCAAAGATCTCAAGAGTTCCAAGGCGGATTCGTGATACTCACTGGCGAATCCCTCGACCAACTAAACGACTCAAAACGCCATCTCGGCATCTTTTTGTTGATCGGTATTCCAGTTACAACGATACTTTCAGGTTTAGGTGCATTTCTTCTTGCCAGGCGGGCATTACGCCCGGTAGAACAATTGAGGCGCGAAGCCGAATCCCTCTTGGGTCGTAGCCCTAACGGTAGGTTAAAGGCTCCCGATACTAAAGACGAACTTGCAGCGTTGGCTAAAACTTTAAATAATTTCTTGGCAAGTATTGAGACACTGGTCGAAAAACAACGCCTTTTTGTGGCATCTGCGAGTCACGAGCTACGGACTCCTCTCGCACGAATATCTGCCGATCTAGAACTCGCGCGCCAACCACATAGAGACCCTGCACTCGTTGCACAATTGATTGATAACGCATCGATTGCAGTTCTTGATTTAGCGCATGTTTGTGACGGATTACTAGATCTGGCATCGGGGCAAGACGAACATTTAAAGTTATCGCCAAAGCGCGTTGTATTTGGCACAGTACTGGTGCGGATACTAGAACAATTCCAAAATGAAGCTAGCGAACTGGGTATCGATATTGTGTTGGATATTGATGACTCAATTTTAGTAAATCTTGACGCTGTTCGGTTTGCGCGTGCCGTAGAAAATGTTGTGGAGAACTCGCTACGCTTTTGCAGTCCAGGTAAGGCTATCTTTGTGTCTTTGTTTAGATCTAGGACCGAGGTTATCTTGCGCATTGAAGACCAAGGACCGGGATTTCCCTTAGATGCGATGGCTCAGTTATTTACTAAGGAACTTCGTGAACGCCCGGTTCGAAAGCTTGGGCACTCTCCTCATGCTGGTATTGGTCTTGTTATCGCGTCGCTGATCGTGATCGGACACGGCGGTCGGATCACTGCACACAATGCAATTTCGGGTGGTGCTGTCATCGAGATGTTTCTCCCAATCCAAGTTTGACCCTGTGCGTCTTGATCAATATCAGACTTGTAAGGCAAAAACGCAAAAATTCCTTGGGCTAATAGGGATCATTGTCAAGCCCGATATTAGTCAAGCACACTATTTAGGTGCGTTACTTTGGTCAAGGAATTGTTGTTCCAAAGCGC
This sequence comes from Actinomycetes bacterium, assembly GCA_021785005.1. Classification (GTDB taxonomy): domain Bacteria; phylum Actinomycetota; class Acidimicrobiia; order Acidimicrobiales; family Acidimicrobiaceae; genus Acidithrix. The sequence continues at coordinate 3,029 of JAJYGT010000137.1, read as the reverse complement.
TAATTTCGTGTTCTAGCGCGGTCGTAATCTCTTTAATTACGGTTCTATAGTCAGCCACGATGGCGATGTCACAAACTTCAAAGATTGGTGCACGAGGATCAGGATTTATTGCCACAATTGTTTTGCTGCGTGAGACCCCGACCATATGATTGATCTTTCCAGATATTCCAAGTGCCAGGTAAAGATCCGCGGCTACGAACACGCCGGTTATACCAATTTGGCGCGATCGTGGAATTTGACCCCGATCAGTGACTCGTCTTGTTGCACCTGTTGTTGCGTTTAGCAAACTGACTAAGGGATCCAATAAGCCATACTCTGAAGGATCAATACCTGCGCCAATGCCAAGTATTATTTTAGCTTTGTCAAGGGCGCCAATACTGTCTTGGGATTGACGCGAATGCAGTTCTACAATCGAATTGGGCTCAGGATCAAAGTAAGAAATGCTTTTAGGAGTTCGCATCGAATGTGTTGACAAGGTTTCAAGTAACCGCAGCGTGATAATCGTCGTCTTTGACAATGCAACTATGTGCGCTACGGTTGTTCCTCCAAAAGCTGGTTTTAGCCCAACAATTTGTTCATTTTCGACAAGAATATCAATGGCATCACCGATCATTCCAAGGTTATTTTTAGCGGCGAACCGAGCTAGAATTTCGCGTGAACTTGGTGTTGAGTGTGCAATGAGAGCTCGGATATCTCGATCTTGAAGTAGTTCCGATAAAACCTTACTTGCTTGATCTTCCCTAAGTTCGTTACGCACACAAATTACTTTGTCCACGCGCATTTCTTGGAGCTGCTCTTTTGTTGCTTCGCCAAAGACAACACCGACGATATCGCATCCAAGCTGCGCTGCAATTTTTTCACTGACTTGAATGATTTCATTTCCGTGAACAAAGTCAGTTGGGTCTATTAAAACGACAATTTCAACAACGGTCAAGCTCGCAAAATTGGCAGTAACGTCGTCACTTAGTAAAGTAGTGACTCTAGAGCTGTTGTTAGGAGAGGGTTTAGCGTGGTTCTTATCGTAATTGTGTGCTATTGGGTTTGATTTTGTTGGAGTTGACATTTCGGTAGTAGCGTTGGTGAGGGAGTTTAGTGCTCCGCGCGAGAGCAGTATAGACGTGAGCTTTTGGGCAATTTCTTCTGGCGTACCAGTTAGGCGCGTTCTTGTTCTGGCGGTAGCGTGCTGTGTTGTCTTGATGACTTGGGTCATTGACTGGTAAGTTCCCAAAGAATCTGCTACACCCAAGTCGATCGCGCTATGGGTAATGATCTTTTCGGCCGATTGATTTCTCCATTTAGCAACGTCAATTTTGGTCGGGTCGCAAAGACGCTCAGCACAACTGATTACTACTGGTAGATCACATGAAACATCGCGGTATCCGAAGTCATCTTCAAGGGTCGCAAAAATACGAGACCCTCGAAGCGACAGCTTTCGCGCACTAAACAAAAACGGTAAATCCAGTTGTTCACTAAGCTGCGGTCCCACTTGGCCGGTATCTGAATCTATAGATGCTCGTCCCATTAGCACCAGGTCAAATTCGTCAATGAGCTGAATTGACTTTGCTAATATCTGCGCCGTTGCCAACGTATCACTACCCGCGAAGCTTGGGTCACAAATGTGCACCGCTTTGCTAACTCCGGCAAAGAGGGCTTCTAGGAGCACATCTTTGGCGTTTTCGGGACCAAGGGTAAAGGCAACGCTATAGCCGCCGTATTCGTTCGCTAGCTCAAGCCCTTTGGCTAGTGCTCGTTTGCAATACGGGTTGATCTCGGTGGATTGCGCGTCACGAATTAGTCGTCCATCGCCGCCTAGCGCTAGGTCACCTACTCGAGGTACCTGCTTCAAGAGAATTGCAATCTTTAACAAATTTTCTCACCTGCTACACCAGGTAGTAACGTGAGGTGTGAACCGTAAAGTTTCATCCTAAATTGCACCTCGTTTTCGATCTGTTTCTTGGTGGCACGGCTGAACTTATGATCATTCACCCAATAAGTGACGCGTAATCCCCAACTTGAGAAGTCTTTTTGGGTTCTGAACAAGTAAATAGTGTATGTCCTTGTATTGAACAGCAATGGGTGGTTTCAGTGAAATGTCCGTTATGAAAAGGTGAATGAGGGATTACCTAGACCTTTACTATCGTTCAGTTTACAAATTCAAAAACATTCACGTGAGTTAGTGGTGTCACCAAGTCAATCTTTGAGGTTGCTCATTTGCTAGGACTTGGCGCGGAATTTTCTGGTATGCCCAGATCATATGGTAGATGACAGTACTGGTGTTAACAAAATCTCTCACAAAGAAATAGTTATCTAGCGGTCTTCAATGTGTAATTGGCAACTGGTCGCACAAGGGGTGCGTATCGGGAAACAAATTGAAGATATGGGTACCGAACACATACCAAAAAGGTTGGGGTTCGTGTGTTGCAAAGGCATGTTTGACTAAAAATTAGCCCAGACAAAAGCCTGAACAGGTCACAACTTTAACGAATAGATCAAAATATCAACTAATGGTATTTGTTTTTGTTATGTTTGGGATAAGGGAGGTATCTGATTAGTTGACAAAAAGGTGATGCCTAGGCATCAGGGGGAAAAGGAGACAAAAATGAGATCCCATGATTTAGAATTTGACGAGTATCTTTATGCCGCTAGTTACGACGATCATCTGACACCGTACGGAATTGCGCGCTGCGATATCGATTCCAAGCTGGTTGAGACTTTGGCGCCGGACGGCAATTGGATAATACACCCAAGTGCAGTTCGCATTTCTCCACATGTTGGAGAAGTTGGCGCGTTAGTACTAACAGAACGCGCGTTCATTCCAATAACAAATAAAACAGCTAGAGATGTAATTGCAACACTTCGTCACTTGTCACACGCTTAAGCGCAGATTATAAGCGTTCCAAAGACATAAATTCAGTGGTGGCGTGTTAGAACGCGTGGCGAGAATTTAGGCTTAGAACCCTTGAAATCTCCCTAAATGATGGCTAGCACTTTAAATTTGACGGTTCTTGCCAACATTGCTCGAGGGTTGA
>JAJYGT010000167.1 GCA_021785005.1 Actinomycetes bacterium | reverse complement strand
ATTACTGAAGGAAAACGAGGCTGATGCAGTTAGATTGTCGATCCTTTCGAACCATTATCGCGATCATTGGGAATGGCACGAGTCTCTCCTAGATAACGCAAATGATCGGTTACAATTGTGGCGTGGCGCTGGACCTGGCGACGCTGCGGTGACTGAAGTAAAAGAAGCGCTTCAGGCCGATTTAAACACTGTTGTAGCTATTGACCTCATCGACGATGCTGCTAGAAAAGGGTACGGAGTTTCAGACGCAGCGGCCCTTCTCGGTGTGTCTTTTTAGCTACGTTTGAAAAACGATAACATTGTGAAACCAATAAGGTAGACCGAATTAAATGATAATAGTGAAACTTCCAAACGGCCAAGAACAAACGGTGGTTGAGGCAAAAGATGGGTTCGAACTGACAACTAAGGTAGATCCCAAACGTGAACTCGGCGTAATAGTGTTTGAATTCGACGGTGAGCTTTTTGATCTATCAACTTCATTAGATAGCCTGGCGGAAGCTACCTCGACGACTCCCAATGCGGATCGACCCGAGTCGATAGCGATAACACTGGTTTCGGCCGCAAGTGAGAAGGGTCGCGAAGTATTGCGGCATTCAACTGCGCATGTGATGGCACAAGCAGTCTTGGAGTTGTGGCCCGGTGCAAAGTTTGCAATTGGTCCATCTATTGCTGATGGCTTTTATTACGATTTTGCGCTTCCGAATGCGGCTCGATTTAGCGATGACGATTTAGAGATCATTGAAAAGAAGATGCGCGGCATAATCAAATCGAATCAGAGATTTACTCGTCAAGAGTGCACGATTGAAGAGGGAAAGGTCCTTTTTGCTGACCAGCCGTTCAAGTTGGAGATAATAGATCGGGTTGAACAAGCGAGCGGTGATGACATTGATATTGCCGAAGGTGTGTCATCTAAGGGTATTTCAACATATCGAAACACCGAGACCTTTGTTGACCTATGCCGTGGACCACATGTACCTTCGACTTCGCGCCTTGGACATTTTCGGTTGATGAGAGTCGCAGGCGCCTATTGGAGAGGGGATGAAAAGCGCGATCAACTTCAGAGGCTATATGGCACAGCGTGGGAGTCTAAACAAGCTCTAGAGGAGTATCTCGCCCGACTGATCGAAGCTGAGCGTCGCGATCATCGCAAACTTGGCGTCGACTTAGATTTGTTCCACTTCCCTCCAGAGATTGGAAGTGGTTTGCCGGTTTTTCATCCCAAAGGCGCCTTGGTACGTCACCTCATGGAGGACTTTTCAAAGAAGTCACATCTTGCCAGCGGGTATCAACTGGCTTGGACGCCGCATTTAGCCAAGTCAACTTTGTTTGAAATATCTGGGCATCTCGAGTGGTACAAAGATGGCATGTACCCGCCAATGGAGATGGAAGGTGCTACCTATTATCCCAAACCGATGAATTGTCCAATGCACATCTTGATCTATAAATCAAGACAACGCTCGTATCGTGAATTACCATTACGACTCTTTGAGTTTGGAACCGTGTATCGTTTTGAGCGATCTGGCGTATTGCACGGATTGGCTCGAGTTCGAGGCCTGACCCAAGACGATGCCCACATATTTTGTTCCCCGAGCCAATTGGGCGATGAACTTACCCGATTGTTGACGTTCGTCGTGAGTTTGTTACGTATGTTTGGATTGGATGATTTCGAAGCCGAACTAGCTACACGACCAGAGAAATCTGTGGGCGACGACAAAGAGTGGGAAGAGGCAACTCAGGCACTCGAATATGCCCTGGTGAATTCTGGGATTCCCTTTGTTGTTGCCAAGGGCGAAGGTGCCTTTTATGCTCCAAAGATCGATGTTCACCTAAAGGACGCAATCAAAAGGCGCTGGCAGGTGTCGACGTTACAGGTAGATCTCCAGCTGCCGCAGCGTTTTGATATGGAGTTTGTTGATTCTGACAATACGCGCAAACGTCCATATATGATCCATCGCGCACTCTTTGGTTCAGTCGAACGATTTTTTGCCATTTTGCTAGAACATTACGCCGGCGCGTTGCCAACCTGGCTCTCTCCAGTGCAATTTGTGGTCTTGCCCGTCAAAGAGACAAATGATGACTATGCGAATTTGGTCAATACAAAACTTGCAGCTATTGGTGGTCGGTCAATCGTCGTAAGTGCAACTGAACCATTGGGCGCAAGAATTCGCCGATCAAAGCTAGATAAAGTTCCATACATTTTAGTCGTTGGAGATCGAGACGAACCAGCTGGAACGATCGGCGTGAATCGCCGAGATTCCCAAAGTCCAGATACCGATGTGGCGCTTGAGGATTTCTTGTCTTTGGTCGAGAGCGAGATCGCGCCCAACCTTGTTGGTGGTCCGAATTAATGGATCAGCTTTGGGCAGGTTGGCGTAGAACTTTTATCGAGGGAAATCAAATCTCGAAAAATGAGTCTCAATGTGTGTTATGTGCTCTTGGTGGGCTAGATCCGAGCGCCGAATCTCATGTAATTGCGCGAGCGAAATTTAACTACGTGGTACTAAACGCCTATCCGTATGCTCCCGGTCACTTAATGGTCGTGCCGTATGAGCATGTCGCCAGGCTAAACGACTTAGTTGATGAATTGTTGATAGAGACTATGTTGTTACTTCGCACTTGTACTTCTGTGCTTGAAAAAGTATACGAACCGGGCGGATTTAACTTAGGATCAAACATTGGACGAGCTGGAGGTGCGGCAATCGATGACCATATCCATTTTCACGTGGTTCCTAGATGGGTTGGCGATACTAACTTCATGACGTCTGTTGCTAATATGCGCGTTCTTCCAGAGTCATTAGGTTCGTCGTTTGAGCGAATTTTTGGAGCGTGGAACCAAGCCTTCGAGGATTGAACAAACAGGTTTGAAAACTGGCCACGACAGCTAAAGTGCGCAGCCGTAAGCGACGCTTTTTAGGTCGGATATCGACTTAAACACTTTTCACTTTCCAGAGTTGGAAATCTGCGCTACTTTGGCAAAAAGATGCATTTAGGTTTCATTCGACATAAGTGACTTAGAAGGCGATGACGAGTAGCGCTGTGTTTTAGCTAAAAGCGCCCACTTTCTTAGGTAGCCCTGGTTCTTCCATTGGACCGGATCTGCGTTGGCAACACCAAGTTTTTCTAGACGATTCACGACTTCTAACGCAAGATTCAGGCTTCTTTCATGATTTAAGTCCCGTATATCTCTCGGTGAAACCGAAATATCGTTGGTAACATGGTCTACATCAATTTGCACGACGCATTTTGTTGGTAAGGCTCGTTTTACGTATTCATCGATTCGAGTGCGTTCTTGTAGGAGCACCTCGAACCTATCGCGAATGATTCTGTTTTTGTGTTCGATGATTTTTTCGCTTTGACTCTTATTTGACCATGTCGCAGCGTATTGAAGTAGTTTGTCGCTTTCGCGCGCTCGGACTATAATTGTCGGGCCATTAGATCTCAGGGAACGTAGCGCTCTGCGCACATGGTCAGTGCCTGCAGGGGCACCAAAATGGTGCCAGCAATAGCCAATCGGCGGCGAGTCGACCAACATCCCCAAATAGGGAACTTTAAAATCGTCGTTTGCAGCTGGTGACATCTGTGGGTGTTCTTGCGCAGCAAGATACCTGGTGCTGATAAGTCCGTATCCGAGCGCAGATGCGATGTGTGCGGCAACATCGGAAAACCAACTTCTTACGCTCAACGATAAAAAACCGATTGACCATTGAGGAGAAGTTTCTGGTTTAGCTATGGCACCCCCAATAAGCGGTACTGACCAGCGCAATCCATCAGGTTCTTCTTGGTTTGTATACGGCCAGGGCCAGCCCTTGCCACTGCGGTCTTTAATATTTGCTACAGCTCCGATCGCTACGAGCTCGCTTCCAACGTCGTCTAGCAATTTTTGAGCGGGATTTGCAACTTTTTGTTCACATTGAAATAACAGCCGGTTAGCAACATGCATTGGCAATTTCTTAGGTCCTTCAATGCCGGGATGTATGCCAACAGACCAACCATTCGAAACCGCTTGTACTATCAATGGACCTAATCCGCAGGGTTTGTCGCGCTCTTTTGTCAACCGCGTATGGAGGTTTAGATTTTCTTGCTTTAGTTCGAGTAGTTCAGCACAAAGAGTTACAATTCGCGAGCTACTTAGCTGAGCTGCATCGACGAGACCAAGTACGCTTGCAAAATACCAGGCGGGTTTGTTAAGAGCGTTTGACAGGGCTGGCAGTATTCGAAGCTGGGGTCGGCGGCGTCCAACACGCCAATCCCGTATAACGGAGGGGTCGATCCATGGCCAATCGTCGATCAGCCTTTCAGTTAGTTGTTTCGAGTTTACGCCAGCTTGGGTCATTGCAACACGCAGCTCGTTCCCAAAGTTATCCCAATCTTTCGCATCGCCGGCTACGCGTGATCTAGAGGATTCGTTGTGGGTTTGCTCTTGTGGCATACGAGAATTATTACAGAAAATATTTGTAAAAACAGAAGTTAATGCAAAATTGTGCGTATGTTACTTCGAAATGTTAGTTTTTTAGGAGAAAAAATAATTTGTGGTTTTGTTTTGATTTTGGGTGACTGATTGTGGTTTTGTTCGTGAGATGTACTAAGTTCGAACGCTCAAGTGCGACACGAACTTTCTCGCTTTACTCGCACAAACTTCACTAGTTGCGGCAGATGCGTTTCCTGGGTTGGATAGGTATCGAAAAGACCTTGATAACGGGGTATTACGATACCTATCCAATCGGTTCTAACGTAAATGTCAAGAGCGAAAGCGAAACAATTTGGGAATACCAAAGGTGGTTTGCAATGGTGACACAAGTTTCGATAGCAAAGTACGAGCGTAAATCACCGACATGGGTCAGCGTATGAGTGATCCTCTTGTGCGGATAACGGATGGCCTTCAAAAGTCGATCGAACTACAATTCTGTGGATTTGCACCAAGGCGAAGTGGTGCGCTAATAAAAACTGCAGGTTTGATTCACGCGCTAATAGAGGGCACGAGAGGTGGTTATTGCGAGAGCCAATGCGACACTGCAGATTGTTTAGCCGAGGCTCAATATGTGCCACCAGCTCAAGAGGATGGTCAATTTGCCGGCTTCGTGCGGTTCCACCCCGAAGGGACACCTGACCCATCAATGCACGATCTTGACACAGCGAGCTTGAAGTTGAATGCGAATCCAGGTCTTCAAGACCTTTGGTTATTTGTCGTTAGCGGTGGTGAAGCGAGAGAATTCGATGTGGCGCTCTTAGAGGGCGCGTATCGAATGAGTATTCATTTGGTAACGCTTTGTTTAGACGGCACGGCATCAATCGTGCGCGCGAAGCCAGTAGTGATTCCTATTGCCAAAGATCTTCAGTTCGCAGGCCTAGATCCCCATGCGCGCGGAACGAGCCTGCGAGTTGGGGATCAAGATCTTCTGGCATTTTGGTTTGATTCTTCTCAAAACCCGAAACGTTACGTAGTTGGATTTTGTTACAATTATCCCCACGCAGCTCCCGTCGTTGCCAGTTTTCAAAACGACGAGATTGACGTTGTTCGAACTGTCTCCTGGTATTCAAGTAAGCCTTCATCTCAGCAGTTAAAGTCGGTACTAAGCACGTTTTTGGCGAATCGTCGGGGTGTAATTTACGACCGAGTTAACCCATTTGCGGGGGATCTATCTTCAGGTAAGGTACTTATCGCGGGTCTTGGGTCCACAGGATCGCAAATTCTTGGGGATTTGGCAAGAGTTGGGGTCGCTAACTTTATTCTCATAGACCCAGATATTGTGGAAGAGTCAGACCTCATAAATACGTCGTATCGGTTACTAGATGTTGGGCTTGATAAAATAGCTGCCGCGACGGACTTACTTCGATCAGTTAATCCGATTGGCAAAGTTAATGGTTTTCGGCTTGCTGTTCAGCAAGTACCCGAACTTGCCCAGTTGTGTTCAGAAGCTGATCTTGTACTTGCTCTGACCAATGATCCAAATGCTCAAGCACTCCTATCTCGCGTGGCATACGGCGTGGGTACACCCATGATCTCTGTGAGACTCTATCTAAATGCAGACGCAGGGGAGGTTGTACTATGTGATCCCAAGCGCAATGACCCGTGCTTAGCGTGCAATCTAGGCGGCACGCTCGTGGACAAGCGAATGAACCATAATCGCTTGACAAAAGACCTAGATGCATCACAAGCGTTGGGACCGTCAATACATTTGGTTTGTGAACAGGCATCCATAGTGGCAATTGGTATGCTCGCGAATGAGCACACACCGGCGGCAAAGTTGACTAAAAAATTGCAAAGTTCGGGTCGGACTCTTGGAATCATCGCCACCACGCCGGAGTGGGATTTTTTCCCTGAAGTTTTCAAACAGACTCGTAGGCACCAATTTGCGCCACAGAGTGTTTGGTTAACGACCGAGCGCGATCCAAATTGCTCCGTGTGTGGCGAGTTGGACGATAAAACATTGTCGTTGCCAGCCAAAAGTGCCGCTACAAATATTATTCAAATGAAACCAGCGATAAAAGTCGAGCAATACTGACTTATTGGTCGGAAAGTTTTTTTGCAGTTTTGATTTTCAAGTGATAAACATTCATACCTCTACTATAGTAAAGGTATGAAAAACGGGCGAACCCAATTTTCGATCGACAGAACAACGGGTGTCCCGCCGTTTTTACAGATTGTGGAGCAAGTCAAAGAATCGTTATACACCGGAAAACTTTCACTAGGCGACTATTTGCCGTCCATCAGCGAAGTGGTGAGGGTTAGCGCGATTAACGCAAACACGGTTATGAAAGCGTATCGGGAACTTGAAACTCTAGGTGTCGCTCAAGCACTCCAGGGTGTGGGAACGATAATTATCGATCTTCCAAAGGGCGCAAATCCAATCCTACTTGACACGTATTACTCAAAATTCGAAGCTCTCATAATCCAAGCGAGACAAGATGGCCTTGAATGGGAACCAATTTTGCATCTTGCTAGCACCGTTATGCGTGAAATTAAAGCAAAGGAGAAGCCTCTATGATAGCGATTTCGGCTGACCGATTGTCAAAAAAATACAAACGCAATGTTGCTTTGAATTTGGCTACTTTTGAAATCCCAAAGGGTTCAGTTGCGGCGTTAGTTGGGAAAAATGGTGCTGGCAAGTCAACTTTATTACACGTTCTTGCTGGTCTAGCTAAAGTAGATTCAGGCCACGTCACGGTAAATGGATCTTCGCCATCTCAGAATTCCACCTGGCTTTCGCAAATTGGCTTCGTCGACCAAGTGGCGTCTTTACCTTCGCAGTACTCGTTAAAGAAACTTTCCAGATTGGGCAGTGACCTTAACACAACTTGGAACGACGAGTTGCTCTTCCAACGATCCGAGCAGCTAGAGATTTCGCCGGATCGGCGAGTAGAAAATTTGTCCGGAGGACAAAAACACGCGGTTGCAGTTCTACTAGCTCTTGCAAAGGAACCCGCAGTGGTACTGCTTGACGAGCCGCTTGCTTCTCTTGATCCGATTTCACGTAGGACGCTATTAGGGATATTTCTTTCCCATGCCTATGAAAACGCGTCGACGATACTGCTTTCATCACATCTTGTAGGAGACCTTGAACGTGCATGTGACCATATTGTTCTTCTTTCAAAAGGTTCAGTTTTGTTGTCGCACTCAATTGATGAAGTGGTAGGCGCTCATTTCTGGGTGACTAATTCGCATACTACAAAGGCGCTACTCGACTCGTTAATGGTCTCACCTCTTGAATGTTGGATAGAGTTAGATTCGAAATTATTAGTCTGTACATCCAACGCCGCATTAGTTAATCAACTCGACGCAAAGCCTGCTGGATTAGAGGAGATCGTGATCGCCCGTATGACGGGATCATCGCTATATCGTAGTTCAACAAACACAACGGAGGCCCCAAATTGAGCAGTACTATTACTCGGGCGAAAACTCTGTCGCTGGCTAAGATTACCAAAGATTACTCGATGGAGTATCGTAGAGTGGCAGTTTCGCTAGTCGGCCTTCTCTTGGCCGAGACGCTATGGTTCGCCTACGCAGGGTTTCGTTTGCGGTTTATTAATGCTGGTGGGGCTGGTCATTTTGGCGTACTAAGTAAATGTACAGGTAACGTGTGTCTTGGACCGATAGGGGTCCCTCCATTTTATATAAGTCCCATTACAGACTTGCTTACCTTTGTCCTTCCAGCAATTTGGGCGTTGGTTTTTGTTGCGCCCAGCTTTGCCAGAGAGCTTGAAAGCAAAAGTGTACGCTTTACTTGGACGCAAGGGATCAGGCGAAACCAATGGCTTGGTTCGAGATTGTTACCAGGACTTATCGGTGCGTTTTTAATAACCGCAGTTGAAGATGTGGAAACTAACAGGTGGATATACCCCCACACAATCGGTATTTTTGGACCGTGGCAGATGTTTGAATTTCGCGATGCGTCTATTGTTGGGATTGCAGTGCTTTTGGTCACAGTATCGGTGTTTTTCTCGATTCTTATCAGGCGAACCTTGTTGGTTGTATTGCTTACAGCAGTCGCATACCTAATTTTGCTGTTTGGCGTTGCAGTCACGGAACCGATTTTGCTCACACCAAAATCTGCGACGGTTCTCGCGGGTTATAAGCCGGTCGTGATGCTCAGTCTGGGGTTGACTCAATACTCCGGTGAACCAATACCCCCTGAAGCACAGTTTGTGTCGGAGACGATATTGACCAAGCGTGGAACTCCAGTTTCAAATGCTTATATGTTGAAGGTCTATCAGACGTGTTCATCCCGAGCATATCCCGAGACACCAGGACAACAAAAACCGAACGACGCTATTATTCTTGGGCAGGGACCTAACTTTATCCGCTACCAACAATTGGATGATCAGTGTTTGAGTTCTTATCATTTTTATAACAAATTCAGTTATCAGCCGAGCTATCGATTTTGGGAACTCCAATGGATATACGCAGCCATAACTGGCGCACTTGCATTATTCGTGTTAGCAATGTCTTTTTCGTTTTTGAGACGGGTCGAGCCATAGTTTTTCACAGGCAAAAATTGGCGCACATGCAAATAAGTGCTTTCGCGGTTCTGGAAAGATCGGAATTGGTTGGCTAAATCAAGACCCAGATTTACTTTTTGGAACGAACTCCCGTTCGTACTACTTGCTTTAGGTTTGGCGCCGATGAGGTAGCTGATGCTTATGATTTTTTATCAGGTGTGTCGCATGACAAATCGAAGACGGCGGCACTGCGTCTGGTCGTTGTTGTTTTGACATTGGTATTTTGCAACAAAGTACACAGTCCATAATGCAGATTGATCTTTTGTCAGTTTGACCCGAGCGTCTGTAGTTTTAGCAAAACGATGACCGACTTGGTGTAAGACTAAATGCCTAAAACTGGCTGAATCAAAAGGTGACAGAATAGTCCACTTGAGAACCTTGCCGTAAGGTTTTAGGGTTCAGCAAAAATTCTTTCGATGTAGTTTTAACTAAACCAAGAAATCCAATCGAGACCTATAGGTACACCCGGAGCGTGATCAGCGACTGACATGGCCAAGACTAGCCCCATGTCCAAGATGACCGGAGTAATATTCGCGGTTTGGTCGACGCAAAGTTCATCAAATAACCTGTCTAAGCTAATGACGTTTTTGTCTTCTGCTTTGCAGACGATCTTTTGGTATTATGGATGCTTGCCGGTGTCAGGTAGTTGTGACGTTTTCGGTGGCTGAACTAATTCGCTACTACCAAAAAGAGGTTTTCAGGGCGTTAGAGATCAAGTTCTTTATTCACAATGCGCCCACACATCGTTCCCACTGTGTTTTAGGCAATCCTGGTAAAACCTGGCAACTGTGGACTTGTCCATTTTTGGCAGTACACCAGCCTACCTCTTTGAACGCTGGAATTACAAGCGCTTACAGATGAACTGAATCTACTTATTCGGGTGTGTCACTTACCGCCGGAAACGCGCAAATGGAATAACATTGATCACCACTACCAGGGGCAACCTTTGCAAATGCATGCCGTGATTGTAGCGATGCGTTACCCAAAGGACATCAAGATCACCGATGTTGAATTCGTTGTCGTCCACCTTGATCGCGATGAACGCCATGCGAACGAAACAACGTTACCTTTTGAACATAAAGTACGTTTTGTTTATTTATGGTTTCTACGAGGGTAAAATGCCCTAAAAATCACCAATTTTTTCAATTCTTGCCCGTCAAAGAAGCCGGATAATTGCATCAAACAGAGAGCTCAGATGCCCAGGGACCATAACTTTCAATGTCAATAGAGTTATACAAGCTGTGTCTATTAGGCAATAAAATTTTCGGTCAGGTACGAACTAGTAAGCGTCAATTACAACTAAGAATCCTGTCCAGTCTTTAACTGCCGAGCGAGATCGACAAAGCCCGCAAAAAACCGTTCAGCGTGAGAATTGGCACATCTAAAAACAAGTTCCCGTCATACTTTTTTGTCAATACTTGTCCTTTGTCTACAAGGCTTTGAAGAAATGGTGACCCATGATACCGTAGCCGGTACGTTCGTAGAAATACGTGAATTCAATCACTGGCGGTGCAGGCATCCAGAACCAGGATGGCACAGGTAATTTATTTGCTAACGATGAAGCACCCAACACCGCGGGTTGTTTTCGAAACCAAGATGTTCGTAGTAAGAATTGGCGTCAGGAGCCGCAACTAAGAGCAGTTTACATTTCGGTCCTAATTGCCCTTGAGTGATATTCAGAAGTCTTTTTCCAATGCCTTGTTTCTGATACTCCCGTTGAACTGCAAGATCGGAAACATAACATGCGTAATAAAAGTCCGTCATCGATCGCGCAATGCCCACCAAAGTTTCATCGATCCAGGCAGTAACCATTAGATTGGAGTTATCTACCATCCCTTGCATGCAATCTTGATCATCTATTGGCCGGCGCTCACCAAGCGTTGAGTCTCGCAGTAGTTCGATGAACTGACTTGTTGTTACAGGAACGTTCACTCTGTAGTTTACGCTCAATTCGTACCTCTTTGGGGCCTGCATAATAAGGTAAAGGGTATGACCGCAATCAGTTTTGAACTGACTCTAGGTTCAAGGGCGACTGCCGACATTCTTACCACCCACGTTGAGGTATTACTATCGTCAGGTATCCTCATTCTTTTTGACCCCTACTTGATCTGGTTCTAAAGCAAGGAACCTTTAAAGCAAAATACTACAACTTTGCGTGTTTCTCACCCTTTTTGCGGTCGTATTGCTTCAATTAGTCTTGTGGTCTCTGCGGATTCTTGAGTTCTTCGATGCCTGTCAGCATGGAGCCTCGCGCGCTATACCGTTGGCTTTGCCGATTTGACGGCGTTAGCAAATAAGATGTAAATGTATTTCAATCATCGTCTATGTTAGTGCCGATATTTTATTTGAGCTGGACAATGATTGACTTTCTTGAATTGGAGTACTCAACGTGTTTGACGGGAATCTAAGGTCCCAAGTTGACAGGAGAACCGAGCCGCTAGGCAAAGCCTTGGCATCAATAGGAATTACAGCCGATATTTTGACTTTGAGTGGCGCTGTTCTTTCTGTGGCTGCTGCGGTGGTAATTGGAACTGGGTATTTGCAGCTTGGGTTTGTGTTTTTGATTTTATCAGCCATACCGGACTTGCTCGACGGGCCAGTTGCCAAGGCGCGGGGCACCTCATCAGCTCGAGGAGCTTTTCTAGATTCGGTATCGGACCGATTTAGTGACCTAATGATTACGATTGGTCTTGGCTTTTATTTTTTAGGCGGATCCAATCGCTATCTTGCAATGTTACCATTTGGAATCTACGGTGCGGCTTCGTTAATTTCATACCAACGGGCAAAGGCCGAATCCATCGGGTTTGATGCCAAAGGTGGACTAATGGAGCGCGCTGAGCGAGTGGTGTTACTAGCCCTTGGACTTTTGGTGCCCATAATTCTGATCCCGGTACTTTGGACGGTTTTGGGACTTTCGATAGTTACGGTTATCCAGCGCTTTGTGAAGGTATGGACACAAGCTACCAGTAGAGATACCAGGATAAAGTTTCGCTCTCGACCACGTTATAAGTCGCGGCAACACGCGGCTGGATCAGCACTTACACTTATGTTGCGTTATCCGAGATCAAAAGGCGAGATTCGCCGTACTCATCGTTTAAGACAGATGAGCCAACGCTCAGGTAACCGAAGTTGGTTTAGTTCGAAGAACAGCGAGTAATTTGTTCCCTTCATGTAATTCACCCTGTGGGCAATTGTTCTTTTTTTCCAGATGTCAAAATTCCGCACAGGAAAATCTTGATTGGATATTTGAGTACCTCGATGGTTGACAACTCACTCCTTTCAACCAATAAGCCCCGTGTTGTCTTTTGGGCATATAAGACTGCATTTAAATTAGCTTCAGGCGTTCCGATTTCCGCGGGACAAGGACTTGGAGTGATTTTTGGCGGTTTGGCATATCTTATGAGTCAAAAAAAACGACGAATAGTACGAAACAATCTAAAGCCGGTTTTTGGGGAATCGGGCAATTTCAGCGAGTTGGTAGTGCTAAAGGCATTCAATTCGTATGCAAGATTTTGGTTTGAATCGTTCAAACTCGGATCTATGACAAGACAAGAAGTACAGGCTAAAGGTCGCGAGGAAGACCTAGAACTTTTGTACGGTGCGATCAAAGAAGGTCGGGGTGCAATTGCTGTTGCCGCACACCTAGGAAATTGGGACTTTGGGGCCGCTTGGTTTGACGACTCGCGGGCAAAAGCCAACGCTGTGGTTGAAGCGCTCGAGCCTCCAGAGCTTTTTAGGTGGTTTGTCGATTTTCGTTTGAAGTTTGGATTAACCGCAATTGCGCATAATGACAATCCAATGCCGAAATTAGTTGCTGCGATACGCCGTAACGAAGTCATTGCATTGGTGTCCGACCGCGCTCTGGACGCAGCTACTGCCGAAGTAGATTTTTTCTCCCAACGCGTGAAGCTTCCCATGGGACCCGCGATACTAGCTCTAAGAACAAATGCTCCTCTGATTCCGATAGCATGTTACATGGAACCAAAAGGTGGTCATCTAACTAAAGTCCTTCCGGAAATCCAAATAGGAGAACGCAAAGGTTTGAGAGAAGATGCGCAGCGTCTGACTCAAGAAATTGCGTGGGCACTGGAAGAGCTTATAAAATTTGCACCGGAACAATGGCACGTGTTTTCACCAATATTTGGATCAACATCAAAACTGCCCTGATCGAAGAAGTTCGTGACACCTTGGAATAATAAGTCAGTTGACAAAAGCTTGATTATTCCAGATAGCGGAATTGACCCTGAGTGCGCATAGCCTTATTGACGTGAAAATTGCGGTAGTTTGTCCGTATTCTCTTGGTTTTCCTGGTGGAGTGCAGTCACAAGTTGTAGGTCTAAGTGAAGCCATGCGAGCCCAAGGTCACGAAGTGGAATTGTTGGCGCCTTGTGACGATTTGAAGCCACCATACGAGATGATATGTCTGGGTCCGTCGCTTAGGTTGCACGCCAATGGATCGGTAGCACCTACCGGCTTACGTCCCACCACACTGGTAAATTTACGTAGAGAATTACGTGGTAATAATTTTGATATTGTTCACCTCCATGAACCCCTGGCGCCAGGACCTTCTTTGGTGACCTTGGCGACGGTCGACAAACCAATCGTTGGAACTTTTCATCGACAGGGCGTATCGGTGCCGTATCTGGCATTTGGTCGGATTATGTCTCCGCTGGCTCGCAGACTCGCGCTACGGGTTGCAGTATCTGTTGAAGCTGCCAGCACTGCGAAGAAACTAATTGGTGGTGAGTTTCGTGTGCTTGGCAACGGGGTTGACGTTGCGCGCTTTTCCAATAGTCCAGCGTGGCCCAAGCAAAAGCAGACTGTGTTGTTTCTTGGGAGACATGAGGCACGCAAAGGATTGGTTGTCTTACTTGAGGCGGTTCAACTGATAAAAAGTGATGTTGAAGTGTGGATTGCCGGTGACGGACCACAAAGCCCTGAATTGCATAGAAGATACGCTAAGCTTGACAATGTCGCATGGCTTGGACGTCTTTCAGACGCTGAGGTAGCCTCAAGGCTCCGAGCAGCGGATGTATATGTTGCCTCTAGTCTGTACGGTGAGTCGTTTGGGGTAGTTTTGCTGGAGGCGATGGCTGCGAAATGTGCAATTGTGGCTTCTGACATTCCGGGCTATAAAGAAGTAGCGCGTGACGGGGTAGAGGCAGTTTTGACTGAGCCTGGTAGCTCGGTTGCACTTGCTAAGGCAATAGACAATGTTCTAAGCGATGATACATTGCGAAGGCAACTAGTCTCTAACGGGCTAGAGAGAGCCGAAAAGTTTTCCGTGGAGACTTTAGCTAAAACGTATATTCAAGCGTTTGAAGAATGTATTGGCTAGGGACGAAATAACGAAGGTTTGAGAATTGGCCAAGCAATCTAAGTTCAAAATTTGGGGCGGAGTGCCGAGCTTTGACCCTAAAGCTGCAGGTTTGGAAGTATTAAATTACTTTCTATTAGCGAGCGCGGTGATAGGAGCAATCCTTGGGCTCGTCGTTGGTTCATTAGTTGCAATTGTCGGTGTGCCCGACAAGATTTCGACCATCATTGGATTCATTATTTTTGGCGCAGCGATTTTGATCGGCTCCACCAGTTATAGTCAGGCAGGGGCCGACGAAACTAAATTGCTGGGTGCTATACCGTTGGACTTAGAACATTATCGCCGTTTGGGTTCGCTCGTTGAAGGTATTTCAGCGTCAATCGGTATCGAGGCACCAAATGTTATGCTGCTCGATGAACTTCAAGTGAATGCTATTTCAATTGTAGGTCCTATGCGTACAGGCACTCTGGTGATTACCAATGGTGCTCTGGAAATGTTGAGTCGCCTTGAGCTTGAGTCGCTCGTGGCACGAGAGCTTGTAAAGATTCGCACAGGCGAAGTCTATTATGAAGCGCGCCTTCGTAGTTTTAGGCGTATCTTTTCTCGCTATAGCCCTCGGTTGCTGCCTTACTCATACACCAGAGAGATGCTTGGTCGCGATATCGCCGGGGACATTGGAGCGGTGACTGTTACCCGATTTCCACCCGCACTTATAAGTGCACTCATCCGCGCGAATGAGGTTGTTACGCCACGACCAGCTACCGCAAGTCGACGTTTGTTTGCTCAATTTTGGTTTATTCCTGAACTTGATGGAGTTACAATTGACGAGCGTGTAATGGAAATGTCGGAATTTTAGTCGAATAAATAAGGAGTATCTTGAGACCGCGAATATTAGGTGCTATTGGTTTTGTAGCCGGAGTAACTTTGCTTGCCAGCTGTGGCACAGCGTCTACTTCAACAACGGGTTCTACGACTACCGCATCGTCGAGTACAACTTCAGCGCCTCCTGCGCAAACATATCCTTTGACGGGCATGCCGATTGTGCCTGGAGGACCGAGCTCTACTCGTCCGGCGTTGATGGTAAAGATCGACAATTCGTCTGCAGCTTGGCCACAATCTGGGATCGATAAAGCAGATATTGTTTATGAAGAGATGGTCGAAGGCGGGTTGACCCGTTATATGGCGGTGTTTCAGAGCCAAGACGCAACAACAGTTGGTCCAATACGGTCGATTCGGGGTACCGACGTTGCGTTGGCGGCGCAGACGACGGGCCTGATTGCCTACTCGGGCGGTATTCCGAATTTTATTTCTGCTGTTCGAGCTACAGGCGTTGTTGATGTCGGGGCAAATGCAGCTGGTAATGCATACTATAGAGACCCAAATCGGCCTGAACCGCACAATTTATATTCCTCTACTACGGCGCTTTATTCAGCTGCTGGAACAAATGGAGTTGCACCACACCCGCTATTTAGTTTTGGATCTGCCTCGACATCTGTTCCGAGCAATGTGTCTAGCAAGGCTGCATCAATAACGGTAAATATATCTGGTGCGACAGTAGACACCTGGACGTATAACCCAAGTGCGCAGGATTGGACTAAACAGATAAATGGAATTTCGGTAACTGACGCCTCGGGCGCACCAATAAGCGCCACTAATTTGATTTTTGAATTTGTGCCGTATGCGAACACTGGATATGTTGATCCAGCTGGGAACCCGGTACCGGAAGCCGATATGGTAGGAAGCGGAAGTGCGTATTTTGCATTTGGCGGATCATACGCTCCAGGCACGTGGTCAAAAAGCTCTACTTCGGCAGCTCCGCTTTATCAATATGGGAACGGATCTCCTCTAAAGCTGCGCCCTGGCAGAACCTGGGTGACGTTCGCCCCAATTGGTGCGGCATTCAAGGTCTCGTCATAGTGCTAACTCGAACAATTAGTAATTCGACTTGGCAAGGTATCAGGCTACAATGGGATTAAGAAGTATTGATAGTGTTTGACAATGTAAAGTTGCAACTATGGAAGAATGGTGTTTAAGATGACCCAGGATTCGATCGAAAGAACATCGCAAGAGCTCGTTACAGCGACTTCGCGCGTAAAGCGCGGCTTGGCGGAAATGTTACGCGGTGGCGTCATCATGGACGTGGTCAATGCGGATCAAGCAAAGATCGCTGAAGATGCGGGTGCGGTGGCGGTGATGGCGCTTGAAAGAGTGCCAGCTGATATTCGTCGCGACGGTGGTGTTGCTCGAATGAGCGATCCTGTGCTCATTGAAGAGATTCAAAATAGCGTTTCGATCCCGGTTATGGCCAAGGCGCGCATTGGCCATTTTGTCGAGGCTCAGATTTTGGAATCGATGGCGGTGGATTATATTGACGAGTCCGAGGTTCTAACGCCTGCTGATGAAGCCCATCACATTGACAAATGGGCGTTTCGAGTTCCGTTTGTGTGCGGGGCTACCAACCTTGGAGAGGCATTGCGACGGATATCAGAGGGTGCGGCTCTAATTCGTTCAAAAGGCGAAGCCGGTACTGGTAATGTAGTTGAAGCGGTTAGGCACCTTCGCGCAATTCTTGGTGACATTAGAAAAATCGGCCAAGCTGATTCAGCGGAACTATACGCGTGGGCCAAGGAGCTTCGTGCGCCTTATGAGCTCGTTGCTGAAATTGCCAACCGAGGAGAATTGCCAGTTCCTTTATTTTGCGCTGGTGGACTTGCTACTCCTGCTGACGCGGGACTGGTTATGCAACTTGGTGCACAAGCCGTGTTCGTTGGTTCAGGAATTTTTAAGAGCAGTGATCCGGCGAAAAGAGCGCGAGCGATCGTAGAGGCCACCACACACTATAAAGATCCAGCGATTTTAGCAAAAGTATCGCGAAATCTTGGACCTGCAATGGTAGGCATTGAGATGGACTCTGTAGATCTTCATATGGCTGAGCGAGGGTGGTAGAAGATCTACAAGAACGAGCGGGTAGGGGTACTTGCGCTTCAAGGAGATTTTCGTGAGCATATCGAGACCTTCTCTAAGATTGACGTGGCGACGCACCCCGTACGACTTCCAGATGATTTATTCGGGTTGAGCCATCTGGTAATTCCTGGTGGAGAATCTACAGCAATTTCTAAGTTGATGTACTCGTCTGGATTGGTAGAGGCGATTAAAGACGCGATTAGAGATGGCTTAGCTGTATTTGGAACTTGTGCAGGAATGATAATTTTGGCAAGTGAGATATTGGGCGGACGTGACGATCAGGTGCGCCTAGGAGCAATTGATATCACCGTTGCCCGAAACGCATTCGGTCGGCAAGTGAATTCATTCGAAACTCAACTGTCGATTAAAGGTCTTGATGATGTAGCGATGCAAGCTGCATTTATTCGAGCGCCCGTGGTTACCCGCGTAGGCGGTGATGTAGACGTCATGGCTAGTGTTGACTACGATTTCGGCAATGGAACCGTCTCAGTACCAGTGGTTTGTCGAAACGAAAAAGTTTTGGTAACTTCATTCCATCCAGAAGTTACTAATGATTCAAGATTACATAGGCTATTTTTAAACGACTTTTAAGTCGTATACTGAGGTGTAATTATGTCAGGTCATTCCAAGTGGGCAACGATAAAGCATAAAAAAGGTGCGCAGGACAAAGCGCGCGGCAAGCTTTTTGCCAAGCTGATACGCCAGGTTGAAGTAGCGGCACGTGAAGGCGGCGGGGATATCAATGCGAACGCAAGTTTGCGAACGATGTATGCCAAAGCACGGGAGGCTTCCGTACCACTTGACACCATTGAGCGAGCCATAAAACGAGGAACTGGTGAGCTTGAAGGCGTCAAATATGAAGCGGTGTCCTATGAGGGATATGCAGCCGGTGGGGTGGCAATAATCGTTGAGTGCCTTACGGACAACCGAAACCGTACTGGACCGGATGTTCGAACCATATTTTCAAAAAATGGCGGCTCGATGGCCGAGCCTGGAGCAGTTGCCTGGCAGTTTGAGCGTAAAGGTGTCTTGTTGTTGCCAAGGACGAGCGATGAGGATGAACTTATGTTGACAGCTGCTGACGCTGGGGCCGAAGATCTCGTGGATGTCGGCGACAGTTGGCAGATTCTGTGTCCGACTCAGGCGTTAAATACTCTAAGAGATACTCTTGAAGGCGCGGGTTATAAGGTTACCAGCGCAGAATTATCGATGGTACCTGCATCGACCATACTGCTTGACGACGAGATCGAAGCTCGCAAGGTGCTGAGATTGGTTGATGCACTGGAAGATCTAGATGATGTTCAAAATGTGTATGCGAATTTTGATATTTCGGATGCGATACTTGAGTTAGTGGAGGCTTGATGGCTGTTGGAATCGGAGATAAAGCTCCAGAGTTTTGCCTTTCTGGGAGTCCGTTGGCAGATTATTGCCTGGCGGGAGTTTTGGGAACGCCTCTGGTTTTGGCGTTTTACCCCCAAGATCACTCCCCGGTTTGCTCATTGCAGCTGCGGGCGTATTCGGATGGCATGGCGGATTTTTCGAATCTCGGAGCTTTGGTATGGGGGATTTCGCCTCAGGATTTGGAATCCCATGAGAATTTTGCAATTAAAAACGAGATTACTTTTCCTCTACTATCTGACAAGGACAAAGAAGTTGCAAAGGCTTATCAAGTTCTTGGTCCCTTGGGATTTTATCGAAGAAGTATATTTGTGATCAATAGACAAGGCATAATAACCTATAGTCACCGTTCTACTGCTGGAGCGACTTACAAACCCACTAAAGATCTTTTGTTTGCGCTAGAGCATGCTGAGCGGGTAGATTGAATTTTACGTGGCTCGACCTAGTCGCCTAATTGAAAGTTAGATAACCTTGTTAGTGGTAGGCATAGATCCAGGGTTGTCGCGTTGTGGATATGGTGTCGTGAGTGATGCGAAATCATTGGCAGGTAGATCCGGTGCAACCTTCCTATCTGGCGGACTTATCACAACTTCGCCCGATGCGAGCTTGGGTAGTCGACTTCGGGTGTTTTCCAACGACATTAAATCGTTGCTTGGTGAGTTCGAACCCGAGGTGATTGCTATCGAGCGCATACTCTTTCGGAAAAATGCCAAGACTGCGTTTGCGGTCGGACAAGCGGTGGGACTAGTGCATATGGCGTGCCATGACGCTGGGATTCCACTTGTAGAATACAGCGCAGCTGAGGTAAAACTCGCAGTTGCGGGTTATGGCAATGCCACAAAGTTCCAAATGCAACGCATGATTCAACTATTATTGGATCTTGAAAAGTTACCAGAACCTCCGGATGTTGCTGACGCAATCGCACTTGGTCTTTGTCATATTGCTAAGGTGAAAGGTAGCGGAGTACTTCAAGCAAATTAGTCTCTAAGAATTAAGTGAGGTGCATTGCACTGTGATTGCCTTTTTGAAGGGACAAGTTCGCGCCAAGGTAAGTCCTCGCTCAATAATTGTTGATGTCGCAGGTGTCGGGTATCTTGTCCAACTGTCACCTGAAAGGATCCTGTTGGCAGAAATCGGCTCCGATCTGGAGCTGTACTGTGTTACAGTCGTGCGAGAAGATTCAATTTCAATCTTTGGGTTTTTTGAGCTATGGGAGAGGAATTTTTTTGACGTTTTGCTTGGCGTTCGCATGGTAGGACCTTCGCTTGCTATGCAAATAGCTTCGTCGCTCTCGGTTGAGGAGCTACTAGATGCAATTGAGTCCAAATCTACAAAAGTATTGACTTCGTTGCCTGGCGTGGGTGAGAAGTCGGCGAACAGGATTTTAGTCGATTTGGACTCCAAGATTTCAGCATTTAGATCGGTTGTTCCGCTTGACCATCCGAGTTCTCTACGCACGAATAAGTCGCAAAGGAATTTGATGATTGAAGTAGAAGAAGCGCTTAGTTCCTTGGGCTTTGATTCTAAAGAGATTCGTACGGCTTTAGCAAGGATAAGTGAACCCACTACTGTTGAAGATGGAGTTCGACTGGCGCTGGCGGAGTTGAAAAAATGAGTCCAAGAAAAGAAGTTATAGGCGGTGTATCTCAGTCTGACGAGGAGAACTTCAAACGTGGCGATATGAGTAATCCAAAAGCCTTACCGTCTGATTCTTCGCTAGATATTGCGATAAGACCCAAGTCGCTTGCAGAATTTATCGGACAGCCTGAACTAAAGGCACACTTGGATGTTGTGATTAGGGCCGCGCTTGGCCGAAATCAAAGTGTCGATCACCTCCTGTTTGTTGGTCCTCCAGGTCTCGGTAAGACTTCTTTAGCCCAAATCGTTGCACACGAAATGGGATCTGGGTTCAGAGTCGCATCGGGACCTACGCTGGTTCGCGGCGGAGATCTGGCTGCGATATTGAACGCTTTAAACGATGGGGATGTGCTCTTTATTGATGAAATCCATCGAATGACTAAAGCAGCTGGTGAAGTTCTTTACCCTGCAATGGAAGACTTCAAATTGGATATATTGCTTGGTGAGGGTCCAACGGCACGCAGTATACGCTTGGATTTGCCGCATTTCACGCTCATCGGGGCGACGACCAGAACTGGAATGTTGACCGGGCCGCTGCGTGACAGATTTGGGTTCGTGTCGCGGCTTGAGTACTACGACGTGGATGCGTTATCGCTTATTGTTGAGCGGTCCGCTTCAATCCTTGGCCTAGAGATTGATTCAAAAGCAAGCTATGAGGTCGCTAGGCGCTCCCGAGGCACGCCCAGACTTGCAAATAGATTGCTTCGCCGAGTAAGAGATTATGCCGAGGTAAAAGGTACTGGTAGCATCACCTTAGAGGCAGCTTCGCTTGCTTTGGAATTTTTTGGTGCGGACGTGCTAGGACTTGACAAGGTAGATCGAACGATCTTAGAGACCATGTGTGTCACTTACAGGGGAAATCCGGTTGGAATATCTGCAATCGCCGCAACGGTTGGTGAAGAACCAGAAACTATTGAAGATGTCTATGAGCCATTTCTAATTCAAGCTGGCTTTATTGCCCGAACACCTCGAGGCAGGGTACCGTTGGCCTTGGCGTTTGAGCACCTAGGAATCGAGCGACCCATACAAGGTCTGTTTGGAACTTGAAGTGATCAATAACTAGGGATTTAATCGTGCTCGATGGTGCTGAGCAACTCATTTAGTAAAATTTTTATCGTCAATATTCCAACTAACTCATCTTGATTTAGTACTGGAATCGCCGAGAGGTGGTTTTGATGCATAATCGTTGCCGCCTGTTCAATTGAATCATCGGGTCCTACAAATTCGAATTTGGTATTCATTGCATCTTTGACTGATGTAGCGAACGCCTTGCGTAGCTCTGTGGATAGTTTGCGCATTGCTGGAGGCCATACAGCGACGTCTCCGAACAGCCCTACTACATGGGGAACTGGAAGTGTGGCTTCTTCAATTAAGAGGTCATCGTCGTACAACACGCCGACAAGTTGATTGCTAGTATCCACGACGGGAAGCATGGGCAGATCGCTGCCAGCCAGAACTTTGAGCGCGTCGTGTACAGACTCAGCTTCAGTTAGAACCATATATTCGGTGACCATGATTTCTTGCACTTTTCGCGATTCTGTTTTGATCGGATCGATGTCATTGCTCATAACGGTCCTCCTCATTGTCTAAATTGATCTAAAAATCTGTCCTGAAACTTGATGTATCCTTTAATTAAAACATTAGCTCATTCAACGAATAGGAATTAGTGAAAAAGCATCTAACTCAACAAGATGTTTTTGCGCATGTTTTTACTCAACACCCGATTTTTTAGGGCAGCTATTTTGTGTTCAATGATTGTTACAAACTACGAATTGATCGGCGTATATATCTTTGCGAACAAGAAAGCTTCATATCACTGGTGATACAATGGTAAATAGAGATGGTGTGTGCGGGTTTTGTGCAAGTACTACTAGTGGCGCTTGTCGAAACCCTTAGTTGGATCTTAGCTCCAGTGTGAAAGACTATCTAGGAGTTGTTCGGGTAACTGATCGAGCGATGCGGTGGTTATACGCACGAATCCCATATGCGCGCTGTCTAGGTAAAATGCATTTCCCGGAGCCACTACGATGGAGTTGCGGGCGAGTTCTGTGATTAATCCAGTGTTGGACGAAGTGGGTACCCAGGCATTTAATCCGTCGGTTGAATTGATGTGTATTCCAGCTTGTTTTGTGGCATTAATAAAATCATGAAGTCGACGTTGATACTCAGTTCGCGCGAAATCGACCGTTTTGATAGATGTGGGGTCGACAAGAAAATAAGCCAAAATTCGCTGAAGCAGCTCACTGGTCCAAGATGGCCCGAGACGTCGCCGCGCGTCAAGTTTGGATATCAGTTCTTTTGGTCCAATCACTGCTGAAATCCTAAGATCCGGACCGTGCGACTTTGAGAACCCGAAAATAGTTATTGTACGATCAGGAAAATAGTTTCCCAGCGTGATTCGTTCCTGCAAGCAAACCAAGCCGGAGTGGTCGTCTTCAATTATCAACGTCTCTGGATGTTTCTCTAATACGCCGGCGATATCTAAAAGGCGTTGGTGCGTTATTGAAGCGCCACTTGGATTTTGAGCTCGAGGTTGGATAATTATTGCTTGTGGTTTTTGCTGCAGCGCCTTTCTTGTGGAATCTGGATCGATTCCAAACTCATCCATTTCTACAGGAATGGGGATGAGTTTGTGCGCATCAATCAAGTCCAGAATGGCTGGAAAGTTTGGTTCTTCTACGATTACTTTGTCTTTGGGTTGACAATAAAGGGCTAATGTGCGGTCTATTGCGTCTAACGAGCCGTTCACGACTGTGAGGTGGCGTGAGGGGTCTTGAAACAACTTTTCCAATGGTTCCCGGAGTTCGTCGCAGACGCTGCGGTTTAGAAATTTATGGTCGCTAGTTTCGAGCAGCAGGCTTGACAGGGCATTCGAAGGATTAGGTAAGAGCAATGGGTCGGGAAAGCCCGTTGAGAGGTCTAGTGCACGGGTGTCGACTTGATTCGGAGACATCTGGAAAACTCGGGCACGTGGATGTCGAATTTCTGATTTTGTGACCTTGGTTCCGTTTCGACCGGATGATGTAATTGCGCCGGTGCGTTCAAGGCGAGCATAACTACTCGCGGTGGTCGAAGGCGAGACTCCAAGTAGTTTCGCCAATGTGCGAATCGAAGGCAACTTATCCCCGTAATTTAACTGCTTTTCATCAATCAACAACTCTATAGTTTTAGCAATGTCTATCGCATTAGTGCTGCTATTGAACATTGCTGCGCTCCAATTGACTGTCATGCATAGAATCCTTTGTTGTACTAGTACTAAAATACTCTAAAAAGTAGTACAAAAGGTTTGATAGCGCGGTAATTTGTTAAAAAGCTAAAGTTTCAACGGTTTGGAGGATCGGTGTCTCAACACGAACTTTTTCAGCGACATCGAGCGGTTATGCCAAAGTGGCTGGGTCTTTTATATAAAGAACCTATTGAGCTGGTATCAGGTTCTGGTAGCTATGTTATCGACCGAGATGGAACTCAGTACTTGGATTTTTTCGGCGGCATTTTGACGACGATGACAGGATATGGTGTGCCTGAGGTTGTCGAGGCGATCAAAGATCAGGCTTCCAAGATGATCCACACCTCGACGCTATATCTCATTGAGCCGATGATTGAGTTGGCCGAACGATTGGCTCGCTTGTCTGAGATTGACAACGCTAAAGTTTTTTTCACCACATCGGGTACAGAGGCTAATGACGCGGCCCTTCTTTTCGCGACGGCGTACCGCAGGAGTAATCAAGTGTTGGCCGTTAGAAATTCCTACCACGGTAGATCCTTTTCTGCACTAGCGGTAACCTCGAACCCAGGTTATGCTGCCACATCGTTGTCGCCATTTCATGTTCACTACATACTGGGGGGTTCGCGACTTCGTGGTCCTTTGGCCGGAATTAGCGATGAAGAATATATTCGAAGAGGCGTAATAGATCTCGAAGATTTGTTGCATAGCGTTTTACCTGGCGGCGTTGCCGCGCTGATTGCAGAGCCTATCCAAGGGGTTGGCGGATTTTCCTTAGCACCTGACGGTTATTTTAAAGCGATAAAAGCAGTGCTTGATCGATATGAAATTTTATTTATCTCGGATGAAGTTCAAACTGGATGGGGTCGGACAGGTGAGTCATTTTGGGGGTATCAAGCACATGGCATGATCCCGGATTTGATTACTTTCGCCAAGGGGCTCGGTAATGGTCTGGCAATTGCTGGAGCAATTGGGCGTGGTGAAGTGGTTGATGCCATTCCCGCGAGCGCAATTTCAACATTTGGTGGCGGTCCCTTGGTAGCTCGTGGGGCGCTGGCAAATTTGGACTTTTTACTTGCCCACGATTTACAACAAAATGCGAAAAAGATTGGATCCCATATCAAGGATCGTCTTAGCGCAGAGACTCAAGAATTCGCGAGCGTTGCAGACGTGAGAGGAAAGGGACTGATGATAGGCATTGAGTTATGCGAGCCCAACTCTACGATACCCGCACCTCAACTTGCGTCTTCGTTTTTGGAAGCTACCAAGGTAAAGCAGTTGCTAGTTGGCAAAGGCGGTTTAGACGCCAACGTGATTCGGATAGCGCCGCCATTGTCACTTAGTCTTGACGATGCCAATAAAGGTGTTGACATCATTATCGAGTGTCTGGCGAACTTATCTAGGTAGTTGGATTTATTCTTGACATGCATCTGACCAAGCAGTTTTTATGTAATGGCAGGTTGAACAAAGAAAAAATGGAGAAATAGCCGTGGGTAAAATCGTAGGGCACCATATTTCAGGTAAAGAATGGCTTGGAAGCTCAGCCCGAAGTCAAGACATCTTCGATCCTGGAACAGGCAAGATTTCGGGAAAAGTTCTACTGGGGGACGCTAGCGCTGTTGACTTGGCGGTAAATAGTTCTCTAGCGGCATTTGAAGATTGGGGATTTGCGCCAATTAGCAAACGTGCTCGGATTATGTTTGCATATCGCGAATTGTTGGATAAGAACATAACCGATGTTGCGCGAATTATTTCTAGCGAACATGGCAAAACAATTGCTGACGCAATCGGTGAAGTTCGACGTGGTATAGAAGTCGTCGAGTTTGCGTGCGGCATTGGTCAACTCCAAAAGGCTCAATACTCCGAGGGTGTTTCCCGAAACGTAGACACGTTTTCTATGCGCCAGCCTCTTGGTGTTGTCGCTGGTATAACGCCATTTAACTTTCCTGCAATGGTGCCAATGTGGATGTTTCCAGTAGCTATTGCGACAGGCAATGCGTTTGTTTTGAAACCATCAGAACGAGATCCGAGTGCAGCCATCTTTTTAGCGGAGCTATTTTACGAGGCTGGACTGCCTGAGGGCGTTTTAAATGTCGTTCAGGGGGACAAAGAGGTGGTCGATGCAATCCTAGACCATAAGAACATCAAGGCGGTGAGCTTTGTAGGTTCTACCCCGATTGCATCTTATATCTACGAGCGCGCGGCTTCAAAGAAAAAACGAGTTCAAGCTCTTGGTGGTGCTAAGAACCATATGGTGGTTCTGCCAGATGCGGATCTAGATGCCGCCGCCGACGCTGTTGTGTCAGCGGCATTTGGCTCTGCTGGTGAGAGATGTATGGCCATTTCAGTGTTGGTGATTGTGGGTGATGATGTTGCCGACGAGCTTAATTCGCTAATTATCAGTCGAGTAGAGAGTCTCAGAGTTGGTTACGGCAGCGACGAAACGACAGACATGGGACCTTTGATCTCGCTAGAACACAAGCACAAGGTAGTTTCGTTTATTGACTCGGCCGAAAATGAGGGAGCCAAAATATTAGTTGATGGTCGGCTCCATGACTGCATGAGTTCTAATGGATTTTACCTTGGTCCTACGTTGATCGACAAAGTATCGACTGAGATGGCGGTATACAAAAATGAGATCTTCGGTCCAGTACTAAGCGTTGTGAGGGCACATGACTCGAGCGAGGCACTTCAAATTGTAAATTCGAATCCTTTTGCCAATGGCGCGGCAATCTTCACTAGATCTGGCGTCGCGGCACGGCGATTTCAGAGCCTTGTAAATGCCGGAATGGTTGGAATAAACGTTCCAATACCAGTTCCTGTCAGTTATTATTCCTTTGGAGGTTCGAAGGATTCACTCTTTGGGGATACTCATATTCACGGTGAAGAAGGAGTCAAGTTTTATACACGCGGCAAAGTGGTCACTCAACGATGGGCCGACGAATTAATCGCAGGCGTGGACTTTGGTTTTCCACAGAACTGATACGTCAGTTGGACCAAAGTAACTACCACTTGCGTGACTTTTGCACTTGTAACCGATTCAAATAGTATCAATGCTGGCATTTGTGGTACTAACTTGTCTTTCAGTTGGTAAAGCGGTGGCTAAGCCTATCCATCAACGTGAAATTGGATTTGATCCACGTCCACATGCGCTCGACGTTTTGCTTTGAGATCCCGGGTGATTTTAATCGCTAGGATGTAAGCCTTGTCGAACAATGACTTTAATGACCAAGATGAACTTGCACCCTACGATTATGAGCTACCTGAGGATGCAATCGCTCAAGTCCCGTTAGACGTTAGGTCAAACGCTCGGTTGCTAGATGCAACTGGTTCAAAAATTGTGGATCGGCACGTCTTTGACCTTCCAGACATGTGCGAGCCCCACGACGTGTTAGTTGTGAACGACACCAAAGTATTTCCGGCGCGAATCATGTTGTTCAAAGCTACCGGAGGCAAGGTAGAGATTCTATTAATCGAATCTCTAGAGAGTGGTTCTTGGGTAGCCCTCGCCAATCCAAGTAAAGGTTTGAGTTCGGGTACGGTTCTTTTTGATTCCACCCAAGCTCCAGCAGTTGAAATTATTGAGCGCCTTCGCGTTGACAAGGATTCGCCTGTTAAATTGCTTGTTCGACTCGTATCACTAAATTTGGTACAGTCAAACGGCGTAGTCCCGTTGCCACCTTATATTAAAACTCCTTTGGCTAATCCAGATCGATATCAGACGGTTTTCGCCAACCAGAGTTCTTCGGTTGCTGCTCCTACGGCGGGGCTACACCTTGATGAAAGGGTGCTTGACGCACTGCGTGCTAAAGATGTGAAAATAGTAAAGATAGAGCTGGCAGTCGGGTTGGACACTTTTTTGCCGATCAAATCAAAATTGATCACTGGCCACAAGATTCACACTGAAAGATATCATGTCGAACCAGATGCCTGGGAAATTATTGCCAATGCTAAGCGGGTGACCGCGGTTGGAACAACGGTAGTACGAACTCTTGAAACCGTAGCTTTAACTGGCACTTTGTCGGGTAGATCGTCGTTGTTTATCCACGGCGACTACAAATACAAAGTCATTGATCGCCTAATGACAAACTTTCACATTCCACGGTCGTCACTTTTGCTTCTTGTCGAGGCTTTTGTAGGATCGCGCTGGAAGGAGATTTATGCGCACGGGCTATCAAATGGCTACAGATTCCTGTCATTTGGGGATGCCATGTTGCTTGAACGGCGATCAGGCTCTTGAGAACTCTTACTACGAAGTCTTTTGTATTGATGTTCAACTGTTGGTTATCGGTAATTTGGAAAAGTTATGAAGTGCTTTTGGACATATCGTGTTTGCTTTTACATTGCGTTAATACTTTAGAAAACAATCTGAAACATTTAAGAATGAAACTATTATGTGCGTGAAGATGGGTATCCATGTTCAACAGTGCACTAGGGCGTAGTACTACTTAGACTTTTTAGAAATGGAAGGCTCGCGGATGAGTTATCAAGCGGAGTATATTTGGATCGACGGCACCAAGCCGTCAGCACTTTTGCGCAATAAGACCCGTGTTATTGCAGATGGTAAAGAACCTGGCATTTGGGGATTTGACGGCTCCTCGACAAATCAGGCGCCGGGGAATAACTCCGACTGCGTGCTGCAACCGGTATTCGTATGTCCTGATCCAATTCGCGGTGGCAAGAACGTTTTAGTTCTTTGCGAAGTGTTGTTGACGGATTTTACGCCTCATCCAACCAATACCCGTTCTGCTTGCGTGGCCACGGCTGAAAAGTATGCAGATCAAGAGCCATGGTTTGGAATCGAACAAGAATATACATTCTTCCAGAATGGACGACCACTCGGATGGCCTGAAAGTGGTTACCCAGCACCACAGGGTCCTTACTACTGTGGCGTCGGTGGAGAGAAAATGGTGGGACGTGAAATCGTAGAGGCCCATACTCAAGCATGTATTGATGCGGGATTAGCGATTGAAGGTACGAACGCAGAAGTAATGATGGGGCAATGGGAGTTCCAAATTGGCGTCTTGGCACCACCAGCAATTGCAGATCAATTGTGGGTAGCTCGCTGGTTGCTGCACCGTATAGCGGAAGATTTTGACGTAGTAGTTACTTTCGACGCTAAGCCAATGGCGGGTGATTGGAACGGAGCAGGTGCGCATACTAACTTCTCTACCAAGGCGATGCGAGAGGGTTACGAAGCGATTATTGCCGGCTGTGAAGCTCTTGGTCGTAATGTGGAAGAACATATCGCCAATTACGGCGTTGGGATTGAAAGCCGTTTGACCGGGGCACACGAAACAGCTCGTTACGACGTGTTCAGCTATGGAGCATCTGACCGTGGCGCTTCCATTCGAATTCCATGGGCTACTGAAAAAGCTCAAAAGGGCTGGCTAGAGGATCGTCGTCCGAACGCGAATATGGACCCGTACGTTGTTGCTCAATTGATGGTTGAAACCATATGTGGCGATGCAGTATAACTGAACAGGGTTGTTCGGGAGAATAACCGAGTTTATAAAGTCCCTATAGCTTTTGAGCCAGTGTAACTTGCGCTGGCTCATTTGCATTGGTTGAGCATAATCTGCTGAACCTGGGTCATCTAAATCAAAACTGCAATAAGTGCCTTTGTTGTTGCTTTGCAATTGCAACGACTGTTTGAGGAACTAGGTGTTCATTCAATCAGCATATGATTGTCGATCATCTTTTTCTTTTCATGATGCATGTGAACTACCGCAGCTATATAAATAAGCGGGAAATATACGAACCCACCTAGAAAAGTATCGAAAATACCTTTCCAAATGACGATGTGGCCAACAAGGCTTACGATGAGCCCTACTGAAACGATCAACAAGATTGTGCGGAACGCGCGCATCGCGGTAATTTTGGGATGGGTCGGATATTTGTCAGCAAACACTTGAGGAGGTATCCGTTGTGACCATTCCACTGCTTGTATCAAGTTGAGAACTTCTGGAGCTATCGTCAATTTGTTTTCGCGTGATATAACATTAGTCTCAGGACTAGACAGCAGCTTCATTCCAAGGTTCCTGGCGGAAGTTCCGTCGATTTCTAATGACCTCCACATCTTTTTCAATTGCGAAGAACCCGGATCGAGCATTGTCGCGAGGAGATCTGGCGCATGAATTTGATTTTCGAGGCGTGCATGTCCGTGTCGTTGGGCAAGACTTATTAATTCGATTATTTCGCGATCCCAATTACTGGCTACTTCATAGTTTGTTCGAGTGTTTATCTCATCGAAGTGATCAACTAAGTAGCTGTTTATTTTAAGCTGGGTACAGCCGATTCCTTCTAGCTCAGGAGCATAGGAATTGCTATCTTCTGACAAGAATGCTAACACCAGGCACTCCACTGGTACGAAGTCAAAAGCGAAATGTTTGGATATTCCAAGCGCTCGATCGAATAACAGAACTAGCCTGTTCTCGAGGCCAACCAGATCTACGAAGCTCATAATTTTCCTCCTTTTGTTGATCCGTTTGACTGGCAGTGTAAAGCTGCAAGTGCATATATGAAATGCACGACGCCTTGACTAGCCGTAGACCGTATCACTCGAAATCCATCCCGACACGCAAGCAGAGTCCCCGTCTACCCATGTCATACAAGGGCTTTGTGTGGTAGTTCGTAAAAGATCTGTAATGTAAAAGCTCCCGTACCAACCCGTCGAAATGGATGCACTAGTCGCGTTGTTAGCGCTTTGGTTCACATAGTTTGTCCAACGAACTGCAGTGTTGCTCACGTTCAAAACGACATTGCTAGCGGCAACGCTTCGAAGTGACCCACTGTAGGAGGTAAATAGCACAAGACCTTGTACCCAACCGGTCCAGTCACTTTGATTGACAATTACACAAATTTGACCATATTGACCGTTGTTAGCGACTTCGAAGCAATTATTTCCGTACCATCGCAGTGGGGAAATGGTCGACCCTACTTGCGCGGTTGAAGGTGTTTGTGTAGAGATAGACGCCGACGCTGCGCCTGTTCCGAGTAATGCCGTTGTCGCGCTGAGTGCGACTAGCGCCCCCCCGAATGAATTTATTTAAATGCATCACATACCCCCATATGTAACGAATGTTCTGACCATGCATAATCCGGTGATTACATTTCCGTAATAGATGATTACGTACTTATAATAACAATGTTTTCATGGTCTGGGTGGATAATATTGGTAAATATTGCGGCGATAAAGGCGTTTTATGTCTAGAAATTAACTTTGACACGATCCTTGTAATCCTGTGCATAGTTTCTCTATATGAAATTGACAAGTGAGTGCTCGCGATACCCAATTAGGGACCCGTCAGCTCCTGGGTGTGCGGGGATTGTGGAGTATCAAACGTAGTTTTGGAATAGTCCACCGTAAAGTTTGTGACGATAGCAAACGTCATATGCTACTCTATTGTAAAACTGAATCACCAAGCGCTAGCATACACATTGATCTTTTAGGAATTCTTGCAAACTGGCTGGTTTGGGCGGCGTAGGCGGTTGGGTCTGAATTGCTTGTGTGCATACGACTCGTATCATCAGTCGTATTAGAACTCGTGGCCGCGTAGGCGGTTGGGTCTAAATTGCTTGTGTGGTCTCGTTGTGAGCGATCCAGGTGGCTTCGGTGAGTTTGCCGCTTGGGCTATTCGTGTCGTTGGGACTAATCTTCAAGTTTTGAGCGACAACGGTTTTATGCCGTAAACCATTCATGTACGTTGTGTGTCGATTGCAATGTCGCTGCAAGGTGAGGCTTCTCTGTGTTAGCGAGAAGAAAATGCGTATTTTGGTGCTAAACCATAGACTGCCTAGGTTCAAAGATGTGCGCGTCAACAAGGGGTGGATGAGATCAGCTATCGAAAGTATCAGAACCACCTGACACTGGTTACAAACCACGATACCGGCAAGATCGTCTACGGGGCACAGGGCAAGAGCGCCAAAAGTTTCGATGGTTTCTTCGACGAGCTTGGTCCCAAGAGAACTGCTGGGATCAAAGCGGCAACCATGGATATAAGGCCAGCTTTCGCCAAGGTATTTGCTAATCACGCTCCGGGTGCGCGGATATGTCCAAATGCGTTTCACGTGGTAAAACCGGGAACACAAGCGTTGGAAGAGGTGAGAAGAGATCTCTGGCGCCAGATGAGAAAGCTTCCTTCTCTACACTACGCCCGCAGGTGCGCGGGCGTAGTGGGCGTCGCTAAAAAATCCTGGTGATTTAACGCAACGCCAGTGCGAAACACTCAAGCGCACCAAACGTACCGGCGGAGCGCTCTGGCGGGCATATGAGATGCAAGAATCCCTACGAGCGATCTTTTGGGAGTGACCTCACTAACGATTGAGGTAAGCGAACTACCGGACCGCTGGTGCTCTCGAGCATCACGATCCCGGATTGCGAGCCTTGTCCGGTTGTTAAAGACGATCCGCTCTCATAAGGCAGGCATCATGGCTGCACTTGAACTCGGCATTTCCAACGGCCGAGTCGAAGGTTTGAAAGCCAAGATCCGATCCATCATTGCGTGATGCTATGGGCAACATTGCGCTCAAGCGACTCTGGCGTTGGTCATGCTTTCCTGCGGACCAATTGATCTCAAATTTCCGTACAAGCGGGCGAGTTGATCCACATTCATGTCGATAGAGCTGAAAATAGTTATAGTAACATTTCTGGTTATATTTTCGACAATTAATGCAACCGTGTATGAATTATGTGTTACGATGCATTTTATTGTAAAATATGTTCTTTTTGGGTAAGAAGAGCAATCATTTTGAGAAAAGCAATAATAGGGTGTAGTCTGACGTCAGCTGCTTTTGTTGTCAGTCTTATGATACCTATCGAGGCTTCAACAGCTAGTGCACAGACGTTTGGGTTCAGCCACCCTCAGTCTTTGTAAAGGGACCGACCCAGGCGAGGCTCACTTTGCCCAAAAACCAACGTTCTGACGGATTGCCGGTTGACTGCTACGGTCAGACTGATCAGCCCCATCTATCTACGCATGTCCCTGGTAACGTGAACGTAATATCAGTAACTTCCTGTTACGGCTTCAACGACTACGTCTGGGTAGATCTTACTCGGGATCGCTGGTATGGTCAAGAATACTTGAGTTACGGTCAAAATACTGCGGTGAATTATGTAAAAACCAACGCAGCGTGGCGATGTGCGGGAACCGGAACCTACACCTGCAACGCTTATGGATATCATGAGGCAAGCAATGGTGCGTACGCAAATACTTATAACGTGGGTACATTCACCTGTTGAAAGGGTCGTACATTCCCTCCAAACTAGGTTTCCGTATTATTCTTACATGCTCGCTTTTTACGGTGATGATAGTCTTAGGGTTTGTCCTAGTGAAATTACAGGCTGATGGTAGAATATCGAAAATTAGAGCTGTTTCAGAATCGGTAATGGTTGGTACTGCGCAAGCGCCGCCATCAATTCCGCTAGCTGCGGAAACGAACGCACACGACGTCATCAATGGGCAAACACTCGAGCAATATTGGCCGACATTGAATGGAACCTACACGGATATCAATCCAACAGGCGATGTGACTTGGCCTGTTGTTAATGTGTCGCGACACAACCAGCAGGTCTTTCTAATCATGACCCGTTATTTGCCCGAACAGGTCGAGATGATAGTATTCAACCACGGTACGGATCTGCAAGGAGTGCCTCGCGGAGAAGGAAATCGTCTTCGTTGCGACAAAGGTTCAACGAGAATACTGGTGCCGTCATGCACCTATGAAAAAGTACGGGGAGTTATCCAGGTCTCGCTAGGTTTGCGGAATAATTTTCTTTCTACGAATGTTGTTCTATCTTCTACATGGGTACGTTCACCCAAAGAGGACGTAAACCATAACAAAAACGCACTGGTTGAAGCTTGTAGTTGGGGGTGGCAGCAAGTTGGATGACCGTCAGATGAGCACTATTTTGGCCTTGGTGAATGCCGAAATTGTTACAGATCCAGAGGAAATTTCTTGGATATCAAACGCCATTAGACCGTACGAACAAATGGCCTTGGTAAATTCATTGGTACCTGAAAAGTTCGAATCTCGTTGTCGGATTCTCCATCCTTTTAAGAATTACGCTACCGACGCCGAGATGGGCTGGCAAAAGGTGGCGACTTCACTTGGAAAGGACTTATCACCGGAAACTCCGTGCTCGGAATTGACATCGCATCCCCGCTTCAAATTGCTCGAATTAGGCGAGCCTCGTTGCGGTTCGCTTGCGAAGTCGGTTTTAGATGCTTTATTAACCCATATTATTAGCAATAACTCGACCGACACAGTGATGTGTGCCATTTGGAGTGGTTATGGTTGGCTTCAGGGCAAGTTTGCATTTGCGGAATTAACGCGCAAAGCACCAAATTCTCTAGTGAAACAATTGCGAATCCAGAGAATAAAACTACCTCGTTCCGTAAGTGGGGTGAACTGGGTTCAGCATTGCATGGAGATCTCGCCGCAAATGCAATATTTGGTTTATAAAGGCCCAGTTGGGATCTTGAATGCCTTTATTGACCAACCCTTTAAACAAACGCCAAATTTTTGGTGGCCAATTTCCGAGCAGTCGCTAATTGTGTCAGACCTAGACCTTGAGTGGACCTATGTAGGTGGTTCAGCGCTATTAATCGATAGAATTTTGAATGATCCGCGTATAGAGGCAGTTGCCGTGACCGGGAACGATCGACTTAGTTCCTAAGTGGTTAAATCGTTGGCGATCCCTGTACAGTTTCCCGCCGGACCATCTATCCAGGCATCGGTATCATCGAAATACATTAGAAGTTCTCGGTCATGGTCCCTAAATACTTTGATTAGTCGATCCCAGCCCAACTTTCCAGGTGCGTCATGAATGTAAGAGGTTGTTGATCATGTAGAAGCGATAGACAATCACAATGCAGTGCTACATAGACGATGGAGGTAGGCCCTCCGGGGTCGCCTTTTTTTGGGGGTTGTGTGCCAAAAGTTGTGCAAAATGGCCACAGAACCTTTGGACTCTCTTTATCTTAGCCCAAGTTTCGTCGAAAATACCCCCAGAACCCCAGTTTTAGCCCCATTTCAGGCTTAGTTAAATACTAAAGTGCTGGTAGATGGGTGGGGTACCTTTCCAAATAGTGAATGTAGTGCCCTAACAGGG
>JAJYGT010000132.1 GCA_021785005.1 Actinomycetes bacterium | reverse complement strand
TGCAATCGAAGTAGCAAAAAAACTGAAGTTCAAACTGGTAATTGCAGCAAAGTGTGAACAACAGCACGAAATTGACTATTTTACAAAATATATTCATCCAAAGTTATCTAAAGACATCGTCTTTCTTGGTGAAGTTGGTGGCGCCCAAAAAGTCTCGCTGTTACAAAACGCATTTGCATTAATATTTCCCGCTCTATGGGAAGAATCGTTTGGCCTGGTGATGACTGAAGCGTTAGCTTGCGACACGCCCGTGGTGGGTTACAAGATTGGCGCTGCTCCTGAGATAATTCGTCACGGATCCACTGGATTTCTGGCTCACGATCTTGACTCACTGACCCAGGCAGTCACTCGCGTTCCTGCTCTTCCAAAGCACCTTTGTCGTCAATCGGCCATACAAGAGTTTGACTATCGTCTTATGGCCAAAAAATATCTCGACCTCTGCCACGACATAATATATTGCCAAAAATCCGAAGACACTGCGTAGCACATCGCATATGCGCGGATCCCCATACTTTGGACAAAGATGCGCATCAACCGCTAAAAAATTAAATTTACTCTAAAGACTGCAGATACTAGAGTTCGGGCACTGTAGTTGAAATACGGCGCTAAAATTTGTCCCATAACTCTGTACCGTAAATAGATTTAGTCGAAAGTTGTCGAATATTTATCGGCTAGTTTCATCGGTGCTTGCCAATTTGTAATTCGTAGTCGCATATTGAACTCAAATATTACGCGACATCGATAGCCAGTGTTGGAGGCTCGGGTCTTTTTGCACAGGTCGAGGATGGATCATTCGTTCCAAACCAAAATAGTATGTTGGTTTCAGAATCAATTGGAGATTTAAGTAATTTGGCAGACGTAAATAACAATCCGCAAACGTTTGCCAAATTCTTGGACACCGAGGAATTTCGCTCGATAGAGAAATTGGTCATCCAGTTGTTTGGACTTGTTGGCGGACATCTATCTGGAGCTACCGAAGCACTTTTGTCGGGTGACCATTCCATTGCTCGGGACCTGATACACCGCGACTCGATGGTCGACGAACTTTACCGAAATATCCAAGCATTCTCTTATGACGTATTGTTGAGCGCGTCGCCTGGCGAAGGCGCGATGGTATACCTTATCTCGATTTTAAGGATTATTCCAGAACTTGAACGATCTGGCGATCTCGCCGAACACATTGCCAGACGAGCTCTTCAAAATATAACAGCAGATCTTACTCCTCGCATGCGCGGCATAATCGCCCAAATGGGAGAAATCGGACTGAACATGTGGATGTTAACTGCTGATGACTTTGCCGACCACTCAAGTATCCATCAGGAAAATGTTGAACTTTTAGACGACGAGCTTGATGACCTTCAGGTCGCGCTCATCGCAGAGCTAGCATCTGGGGCGGTTTCCATCCCCGTAAGCATCGAACTAGCTCTCGTTGCTCGTTTTTATGAACGCTTCGGCGACCACGCGGTAAATCTCGGACGCGTTTTACGCAAACTTTGGACTGCGTAACTATACCCTTTTGTTCTCTTTACAATTGGCCCAACTAATCGCTAAATCGGCACTATTTGACTAAAGAATTTTGCGGCTGCGAGCTTAGCCTGGTAACTGGAGGTAACTCATGCCAAAAACCAACCCCGATTTAATTCCAAATCGAAAGCAGCGCAAACATCTAATGGCTGCGAGGTTCAATACCCGAATGGCTCTAAGCAATTATCCCTTTGAGCCTTTGTTGCTAGATTCGCTCTCGCGATAGTAATCCTTCCAAACAAACCGGTAAAGTTTTACTTTTTCTGGTATCGCCCTAACTCCAGGAATAAACGGAACTGCCATCAACACCCCTGATA
This sequence comes from Actinomycetes bacterium, assembly GCA_021785005.1. Taxonomy (GTDB): domain Bacteria; phylum Actinomycetota; class Acidimicrobiia; order Acidimicrobiales; family Acidimicrobiaceae; genus Acidithrix. The sequence goes on along the minus strand of JAJYGT010000132.1, from coordinate 6,226 downwards.
AAAAGATCATCGTAGCCCAAACCATCACATCAGCATTGGTTGAGGTAGAAAATGGCTTGATTTGATACCAAAATGTGTAAAGCCATAACCAAGCTTGACCTGGGAAATTCCCGGACTCATTCATCATTCCCCACTGTGTCCCTAGCAAATGCTGCTTTTGGGCAATGTTAGCCATGTAGGTGCCATCAGCCAAAAATAAAAGTGGCTTTGTGTAATTGGTTCCATAGAATCCGGATCCAGCGATCAACGAAGCGTCCAACCCGCCCGAGTCAGCCATTTTCAATAGCGAATTCATCATCACCGGAAGAGGTCCATACGTACCTGGCGATGTGACAACATTTCCGTTCACAACGGTAGCCTTGGTCAACGCCTTTGTATAGTTGTCCTCCCACTTCGATTGCACCGTAGATGAACCTGACCTAAACTGAGTCAGCGCATTTGTAAGATTAGGTTCGTTCGCAATTGTCGCTAATGGTCTCATGACAAAGTCAAGAGGTGGATTTACCGGAATGGTGACTCCAAAAATACTTGGCAACGAGAACGGTCCAAGTTTTTGACCAGACCCAGGAACGTAATTGTATGGATACCCATATCGAGCAGCGGGAGCAGTTCCGCTCAATTCAGCTGTTGCGGTACTAACAAAATCAATTGGTGCGGTCTGAGCCCAAGACTGCAAAGTAAGTGGCTTTTCATCAGGCGATGAAAATACTACGGACAGCACCAAGGTGAGGATGACCACCACGGTCATCGCGATGCTACCCTCTTTTAGGATATCGTAACGTCGGTATCTACCGGTCCAGCCCATGTCGTCGGCTGGGTAATCATTTGCATTTTTTGGCGGGAATGGATGCACAACTCCCCTAATTCGGACCATAACAATATGCAGCACTACGATCGCAATTACAAATAACGGGAGCAATACAATATGCCACATCAACATCTGCCCAAAATCTAAGACGTTAAAAAATGCACCAACGCCTGCTGCATTTAGTCCATCTTTTGCTTGGGTAGATATCCACTGTGAGTCAAAGTTTTGTTGGGAAAGATAACCCGTGAACGCAGTACCCACAGATCCAAGAAACGCAATCACGCCAGTAACCCAGGTTAACGCGCGATTCCCTCTCCAGGACGCCATGAAAAACTTTCCCCATAAATGGACAACCATAAATATAAAGAAAAGTTCAACGCTCCAAAGATGTAGGGAATTTACAAATAGTCCTTCAGGTGAATTGTGCCACCATGAAGGGCCTTCCAATGCGAGTAATAGACCGCTCCCAATGACAATTGCAAGCGCTGACATCGTAAGAACCCCAAAGACATATATCCACGATGACACATACGCTGGCTGTCTATCTGGCAATAGTTTCTCAGGTGGAAGCTTGCCGTAAAACTTGCGACGCACCTTATTGGTCCACATGTCCTGGTCTTCTACCAGTCCTCTAACCGATTCCTCACGGTCTTTCTCGTTAGCAAATGTACTCATTTCCCCTCCTCTTTTCTATGAGGGAAAGGTAGAAAAACGGCGGCTATGAAAATAACCGTCATCACCACGACGACCACAAAATTAGCCACCGAAATGGAAATTACACCAAACGAAATATAGTCCCCTGGAGTACTCAAATTGACTATGGCGCCTAGAACCGGAAGCACAGCCGACAAATATATATTTACCATTGCAAAACCTCTCGAGTTTCGTCTGTAAGAACAATCTTTCGCAATTTAAGTATGCGAGTTATAACGACTAATTACATAGTGCCATTGGTCACTATTTACTTTGCTGCTCAATCTCAATGACGGTCTCAATGGCAGCGCTCGCATATAAAGCGCCGCGAAAAGTTCCGTACACGGCAATTCCATTCTTCACCCAGCATAGGTGATAATAAAATTTCGAGCCTAAAAAGATTCCTCTATATTCTCGGGTACCAAACGCTTATCATATTTGGCACAACCTTAAACCCACTAATGGTGAAACGCTTCAGGTGATCAGGGTGAAACGGTCGAACTTGGCAACAGGCCCACCCCCCACTTATCGTGCTGTACTCAGACACGAAAAGCTCATACTCTTTTTGCCGATAAAACCTTTGTCAACGCTATTGCTTTCGCCAAATCTAAAACTAGGCGCTTGTCGGTAATTTTTACCCGGAAGGATCGCATGCGACTATTTCGACAATACCAATGTAACGACTCGCATAAATCCCAATGTTTTTAGCTTTTGGTTTCAATCTCACTTGCCAGCGCACAACCAATGCAAGAGTTGCCGTTGTTGGCTGCGCATTTCACGCTTTATTGCAAGCAGTTGCTTATTGGCATTAGGTTGGTTCATATGAACACGAGAGTCTTTTTGGTAGATGACCACGAAGTTGTCCGTCGCGGTCTAGCAAGCTTAATTTCTGGTACAGATGACCTCGAATTTGCCGGCGAAGCAGGAACCGTACAAGATACCCTAACGCGAATGACGACTGCAAACGCAAAAGTGGTGGTTCTCGATGTCAGACTTCCCGACGGAGATGGAATTGAGTTGTGTCGCGAACTAAAAGCGAACTACAGTGAGCTCCAATGCCTTATGCTTACCTCGTATTCGGACGACGAAGCTCTAATGGCAGCAATCCTAGCCGGGGCGTCTGGCTACATACTTAAACAAATTAATGGCAATTCTATTTTGGACGCAATTCGTCGAGTGGCTAAGGGAGAATCTTTACTCGATCCAACAGTCACCACAAAAGTCCTAGAGCGCCTGCGCAAGCCTCCTAAACAAGACGAGCTGCTTATGCGATTGTCTCCTCAAGAACGCAAGATCCTTGACTTAATCGCACAAGGACTCACCAATCGTGAAATCGCCGAAAAGATTTTCTTGGCAGAAAAAACGGTCAAAAACTACGTTTCGAACTTATTATCCAAACTCAATATGGGACATCGAAGCGAAGCTGCCGCATACGCTGCTAGAGTTTCTGAACGAAATCGTTACATTCGAGATTGATGCGTCACCTTAATGCCGTTATTTAAAGTTTCATGAGAGACGCAAGTTCCTAAAACCAATTTCCATAAAAAAGCCATAAAACCATTTCGTGGTGATCTATCTCATACGCGGTTGCGGCTTTGGACATTATTTGACAACCTAAATGCAAAAAACTTTACGAATTACGTACAAATAAGGTCTAATTACTCTAAAATTTGGGAATTGCGACGGTAGGTAGCTTTGCAGCTCTGAGCCACTCTTTAACTAAAGCGTTGTTTTGAGCGTAGTTACACTAAGGAGAGCTGGCAATTATGAGTGCAAAAGAATTTGGGAGAGTAACTGTTGGGGTCGACGGATCACCTGCGTCCAACGAAGCGCTAAATTGGGCGGCAAAAGAAGCGATTTTGCGCCACGCGATTCTTGAGGTGGATCACGTTTGGTCGCTGCCAAACATGGGCTACGGTGGATATGTAAGTCAGCTCGACGACTTTGAATCCGATGCCAAGTTGCTATTGGATAAAATTGCCGCTGAAGCTACTGCAAAGTATCCTGAGATCACGGTGGAGGCAAACTTGCTCCAAGGACCGCCAGCTCAGGCACTGATAGAGCGCGGCATGTCTTCTGACATGGTGGTCGTTGGTTCACGGGGTCACGGCGGATTCACTGGGTTGATGCTAGGTTCAGTTTCTCAGCAATTAGTTCATCACGCCGCCTTTCCTGTAGTGGTAATTCACCCAACGCGTGGTGTCTAACGACACAGCTTATGAATAGGTCACTAAAAACTCATTTTCGAGTGATCGGAAACGATTAGTTAGTCGATTTGGAATCGAATTTAACATACTTGATTGCTTTACACAATCCAGTAATGCGTATCCTGCGGTGGTTTCGTCAATGAAACGTCTCTGCGAAACAACGAATCCGAACCGCTTTTGACTAGGTATCTTAATAGTTTTTTGCTTCGCATATCAGTCTCATCAAATTGCTCTACGACCTGGCCATTGGCAGTTTGGGAATTTCTTGTAAAGTTAAAAGTTCCGCGGTCAAGCTTAAAAGGAGTTGGATCAATTTGCTTTTGCTGTTAACTGACTCAACGGCACCGGCGTCGAATGATCAAGACCCACGTTTTTGAAGCTTTAATCGACTATAACAGCTGTTGCGTGCGAGGCTACTGGAAAATACCACGGTTACCATCCATAGGTAGTCGGCATTTGGCGACCACGCCGAGCGTGCCACAGGTAGGCTTCCTCGAAGGCATACTTTGCGACCAAGCCACTGGCGCCCGGTCGGCACCGTTGGAATCTTATTGCGAGGCGGTCGTACTGGGTCGACAGATAAGTACACTCCCCGACTGCCCATATCCAAAAAGCAGCGCGCAAAAAGTGCGTGACTTTCGCTTGCCCCGTGGTTGCCCATGATACGTGTAGCAAAATCGTTCGCCGCAATCGTGGCCATTTGCTCGGTCATGTGCCCAGTCTTTGGCAAGTTAACCGCTATCGGTGTCTCTTCCACCGGACGTTGAGCAACCGTTACTCCGATGCCATCACCCTCCGCGTTAGGGTGATGGCATCGTTCGTCGACGGCGACGAAACCTGGCCGGCTGCCAAAACGTTGATCTATACCCAATGTGAGTTTTGCCTCCATAACGTAAATAAAGGCCAATACCCATGAAGTCGAAAAGACACTCTCCGAAACAGGTGATCAAAAAGCTATTTGAAGGAGGCAAGCTTTTAAACGAAGGGGCAACTGTTGCTGAAGTTACAAGCCAGTTTGGAATCACAGAATCTACCTGAAACCGCTGGAAGAACCAATACCGTGGGATAAAAGCAACTGATGCCAAACGCCTCGAAAAACTTAAGGCTAAGAACAAGAGACTCAAAGACGATAGTTGCAGATCGTACCTTGGTTAATTCAATGCTCAAGGAGCTGGCATTTAGGTATCCATTCGCCTTAGTGAATCCCACATCGATATCACTATACCGATCTCTGACGTGTCGCTTCGGCAATCCAACCATTTACCCAACAAGTTGAATTCTTTACCATAGACAAAAAGCTTGAAAACGCTAAAAATATTCAACAAAATTCTTAGAAGAGCTCGCAACGGAACTGGTTGAACGCCTCTAACCTAACACGTGATCTTACCTCTTTTAGTCGCTCATAATTTCTATAAGATTCACGCAAACAAATAATCTGCCATTGAAAATCTAGATCTACACGATAAGTTGCATGAGGTTTAATTGAAACCAACAAGGCTAGATGCCTTTCCATATCGCCAACATCGACAAATTCACATGCTTTAGCCAAATCCTAAACCCTGCTGCCATTTTAAAGCAATTCTTGCAGCACGATTACAGCCTTCGCACTTGGTTTAGCGTCTCAAGTCATTCCAATCAATTTGTTGAAACCATCTTTGGCTGCTTCAATTTTACAAATTGAAATTTGTTCTTGTACAACCGTCCTAATAAAACATGTAATTAGACCCGGCGACAATCTCATCCATTTATCAAGTACAAAACATGTCGCGCCTTGCATCATAAGCATCTTGAAAATTAGCAACGTTACTTGAAAACAGGAAATAGTTCACAATTTGTGATGCACATAGCTCCAACTGCTGTTTTAACGCCCAATATAACACTGCGTGTAACCACTCGCGTAGTTTCACCACTCTTAGTGCGAATTTCACTAAAGTATTAGCTCTTTACGTCCGTTCTTAATAGCGAAAGCAAGATGAATCTCGGAAGGAATTAAATGAGATGGAGAGACCGTCAGGCTATAAAGGATTCACATGGACTTTGGAAAAAGCCGACCGCAACCGCAGCGTCCATCGCATTAGTGCTATCTCTTACGTCATTTTCTTCTAATTCAAGCACCACGCATCTCTCACCTACGCCTAAAATTCTAGGTACCACGACAGACGCTGTTCAAGCCGCAAAAACTCCAGCCACTTTAAGTGGACCTATGGGGCTAAACAAACCAATAGTTGGTATGGCATCTACCCCAGATGGCAAAGGATACTGGTTAGTAGCAGCTGATGGTGGGATATTTACTTTTGGTGACGCAGGATTCTATGGCTCAACTGGAGCAATGACACTGAATAAACCAATAGTTGGTATGGCATCTACCCCAGATGGCAAAGGATACTGGTTGGTTGCTGCTGATGGTGGGATATTTACCTTTGGTGACGCAGGATTCTATGGCTCAACTGGAGCAATGACACTGAATAAACCAATAGTTGGTATGGCATCTACCCCAGATGGCAAAGGATACTGGTTA
>JAJYGT010000127.1 GCA_021785005.1 Actinomycetes bacterium | reverse complement strand
AATAAGAACATCGAGAATTCCTTAGTCTGATAATGTTTAACAATTCTTTGTATTGGTCCAAGACCCGTCAACGCCTTCGCCGTCTCTGCGGGCACGTTTCGAGTTGTGCAATAGATCCCAGTGGCAGTCAGCCAGGTGTAATCAAGCTTTCCGGTTTTTCCGGCTGAGAGTCTCTCAGTGTAATCTTGGGCTAAAAACAACAAGGTCGCCGACTTGAGTTCCATATATATATGTCTTCAATCAGGAACTCTTCTCCCGCTAACGACATACCCTCTAGCGCTTCACCTAGCTTGATTTCTAGCGTTGAAACATCAGTTACGTCGTGTCAGGTCAGGCTAGCTCACTTTAACTTTTCAAAATCTTCTCCCGATCGATGAGACACTTATCTGGCGTAATTTCCGGTAATGGCGGCCTTGAAAACAAAGACAACATTCGGGATCATTTAGGTGTCAACGTAATCTAAGCAAGAGTCGAATACGGCAGGACTTATATTAATAACCCGTTACGCCGTTTTTTCCAAGGATTGCATACAGTTTCAGCTGGACTAATCAATAGGAACTTGTCAGACTCGCCGCTCACTGATCGACAAAGATAAGGGGGGTTCAAAACTTTGCAACCGCCGACGAAACGAATCAGGTACACAACGTGATCCTAACAACTTTCGAGGATCTTAGCTACAAACAGCCGATAATGAAACTCGCGTGTAATGGTTCTCACAATGAAGTAGCGCGCTCGTCGTCTCCTATGGTCCGGTTCTGATGTGCGATCCGCTCGCCTTGTATGCGATAAGCTTCCACAACGAGTTCCTCGCGATTCCTGAACATGTCGCACCCAGGGAGTTTGTTGACAGCAAGTAAACGCGATTCCAGAGCACTATGAGTCTCAACGGCGCCATCTGCGTGAATGTGAATTATTGATACGCCGTCCTCGAAAAGCCTCCGCCCCACTAATAGTGCTCTGTGGCACTCGAGAGGATCCCTCTCAGCACACATAAGAGCTATCCGGTATCGATGCATACCTTGCAAAACGCGACCGATACCGTCGCTGAAACTAGGTTCTTTTGCCAAACGGTCGAATTGGACTTTCCCTTGCCGATAGCACGCCGGATTGTCACTTCTCCCGCCTAACTCCTTACCAAGAAAAACATACGCTATACCGGCACCAACTAGGACTTCTTTCAAGTTCACACGTGAAAATTGCGGCACAAAGCGACTAAAAGGATGCGACCGTACGTCGCAAATAGCAGTAATCTCATGTTGACAAAGAAGATTTATAAAAGTTGACATTTCGTGAGTCGAATGCCCAACGGTATAAATGGCATTTTTCAACTTAGGCGATTCAAATAATGCATTAGAGCCGGCAACAGGTACATGAAACAAGAGTACGAAACTCCAAAGCTGACACACAACATTAGACTTTCCAACTTGTACTAACCCTCGTCTTTCGTGAAACAGGTCCACCCAACCAAAGGATTTGATACAGCCATACCGTAGCCGTCCACACGATACGAAAATTCACCACGGTCAACGCAATCGACAAAGGTGCTACCAATCAAAGGATGCGACCCGGTTCCTCCCTGGATGATGACATGTGAAAACCACACTTTCCTGTATCGAAATTGTATCAAGGGACAAAGAATCGTTACCATTTTCGTAACACCGCTCTTTGTGTCCACTTCGCCCGCTAGGCGATCAGTCACGAAAAAACCCAAAGCTCTTGATGTTTCGCCTATGCACCTGGCACCAGAAGAAGTTTCGACAAGGCCTTGATTAGCCGGAAAACATACCCGTTATTTCGCTAAGCAACGAGCTTCTTTATGGTACCTGCGCCGTTCAATTCAATGAGCGCCGGATGGTTGATACCGCCGTTCTCACCGTCGGTATCAACGTAAATTTCGCCCGATGCACTCGCCGCGACTCCCGTTGGACGAAATATACCAGCTAAGCCCGGAATGCCTCCCAATTTAAACCTTGTAATATAAGTAAGTTTGCCCGCAACAGCGCGATCAATACTAAAGTTACCATAATCAGCCACAATTAACGAATTGTTCGAAGCAACCGCAAGACCTTGTTCAGCAACGTAGATTTGCCAGCTGCCTAAAATAGTTCCGCTTTTTGAAAACTCAATTAGCAATTTGGGTGAGAAATCAAATACGTAAATATCCCCAGCAGGATCAACGGCGACCGTCGTCGGATTAAAAGCGATTCCGGCGCCATTGTTTATTGTCGTGATCTTCAACAGAGATGGCTTCGCTCCGATAACGGTTGTGAGAATATCGCTAGAAGAAATCATTTGCAGTCCCATTTCGTCAACAACGTAAAGTTGACCATTTGGACCGAGTGCCAACGAAGTTGGGTCGACAATTGAATCATTGACAGCTAGTCCGCCAGATAACTTTCCATTTATATGACCATTACCCGCTACGGTCGTAATTACTCCAGAAGTTGATATCGCACGAACCCTGTTGTTAGCACTATCTGCCAAATAAATCGTACCATTGCTAGAAACTGCAATACCTCCAGGCGCATTTAATTCTGCCTCCCTAGCTGGACCCCCATCACCAAAATACCCAGGCTTACCGGTTCCAGCGACTACAGATATTCGACCATTAGAAGAACGGAGCAACAACTGATTGGTGCCGACATTCGAGATCAAAACGCCTCCCTTAGGATCAACAGCGAGTGCCCCTGGCTGATTAAGTTGCGGAACCGGTGAGACTTTTGCGCGGTATATTGACTGTGCGGTTGTACCTGATGTTGGGCCGCCAACTATCAAACCTCGCCAGTCTCCCAATCCCCATAGCCCGAAAATAACTACAGCGACAAGTGCAAAAACAACCAAGATCCAAATGCGTGTTGGCCCACGCTGGGACGTATTTGTAGCGTTACTACTGGTAGTTGTATTCAATTCAGTACCTAGATTAATTCATCGCCTCAATCAAGGACTATCGAAACCGACATTATCATAATCTTTTTAGCATCGACGGAGCTTTAATTATTAGACGATATACCACTTGCCTGCCAAAACTCCCAGTAACCGCTAATAGTACCAACTAATCCCACATGTCTAGCAAGACCAATTCAGTTTTTGCCATAATGCAAACTTCAATAGACAAAGCCTGTTTTGTAATGGAAAGCTTGAGATACGCCCCCGACGAAGACATCGACTGGGCTACAAAACACCAATCTAAGGGTTTCACGCGAGACTGTTTTGACATTGAGGCAATCGTAAATTCTGGAATTTAGAGAAAAAATCTTGGAAGTTCCCAATTGCGTGGTCAGATACACAGGTGAAAATAGCCCCAGGCTAGTGCTGCCGTGTTTGGCCCAAGTTCAAAATGCGTTGTACGTTTACGTGAAACGTGCCCCAAAGCTATCCATGTGGTCTTCCTTCCTGGTTATTCAAAGGATTGCACCACTGTTCTCTAAGTCCCTCGTTATTCCTTATTGAATCGATCCGTGGCAGATTGCCGCTTGCGTACTGATAACACAAAGTACCATAACAGATTTGCCGCGAGAGCACTTATCGCGAGTGCCCCCAAATCTTTATACTGTCGGACGATATGGTAAAAAAGCGCAGTGCTAGGAACCAGCACCAATGCAAAACCCGCTGAATAGAACAGATCCTGCGCGACGCGTGCCGAAAGAAACCGCTTCCAAAGTTCGTACGGCCTTAAAGATAAGTGTTTTTTCTTCATCATTCTCGTTGCTCTCCATTGATAGAGGTACTGTTCGCACCAACCGGAGGACGAATTAAATAGTCGTACCAACCGTTCGTCCCTATGACGTCATTTTCAAGAATCGAACAAAAAGCAAAACCTGCTTAGCCTGCGCGAACAATTCCATGACCTTCGCTCGCTAAAATTCCAAAAACAAGAAACATAATTTCAAGTCATAAAGCGATAACTAAATAGCTCACAGAGCCGTCATTCGACACATTCAGGTGCTCTGTATGCATTATGCGCAACACGAAAGCAAAATAGTGGCAAAGCACGCTGATCCGTTCATCACTTTTCCTTAGCCGTAGACCAAGGTTAAGTAGTTTCCCAGACAGCCAACTAACACCGATGCACCGAATCGCGTGGGAATTACTTCCTCACCGCCGACTGAGATAATATACAGTAACCCGCCCGCGGCGCCGCCGATCACACATGCATTCCAGAGACTCGGCGACTGACCTCCTCCGCACCAATAGGGATAGGGTTCTTGAAACTTTCCGTTGACGTCGTAGCAAAAATTTAAACTTGCGGCGCTGTCTTGCCACTCGAAATACTGGGGAGTTCCACACGTACCGCCGGGCTGACAGACAAGTCCCGGGCGCGTTTTCAATGGAGAAAAACGAGCACCCAAAGAAGAAGCGTAGGCCGGAGTACTGGCTAAAAACCCCCTCCTAAACCTAAAGTTAATACTATCCCCCGCCATTTGCCTTTCATCGAGTCCCATCCTCTCAACAAATACTTACCCGATGAAATCACAATACCATATCACCTAAACCCGTTTCGGAAATGAAGCTAAATTATGCCAATTCCTTGAAAACATTCAACCCACAGGTGTCTGTCCACAAGAGAGGCACCATCAGGGTGCACAAACTAACACATTTGTCGACCGGAATCTACTTGAGCCAAGTGGAATAACAGTACTTACGAAATTCAGCTACAGCTAATTACTCACCCAGTTCCACCGGCCAACCGATGTCTATGCACCCAGATTAATGAATCGCATCCAAGAGACCGATTTGAGATTATCGAATTCGCTGGTCTATTTCCTAAACTGCGTGTGGTAGTTCAGAAGATCTCATAGTCCATGAAAGTGGCCGCCAAACTATCGGCCTAAATCGATCTTGTTGGCCCTCACCGATTCCCATCGCAAAAAATCCCGCTTTTGACCACTTGGGAAGGTCAAGAATGCCAACGCCATCAAATAAGATACGACCCGACGTCAAGTTCGCGGCGTATGCCGGATCAATATCAGCAAATTCTTCCCAGCTGGTACCTATAACAATGGCATCGACGCCATATATTGCGTCGTCGAAGGTCTTGGATCGACTGCTTAGAAATGACTCCTGCAGCGGATCAAGCCGTGCCATTGGATCGTACCCTACAACAAAAGCGCCACGATCAGCTAGAATTTGCGCCAGACCAAGAGCTGGCGAATCTCTCGTATCGTCTGTTCCAGACTTGAATGCCAAACCAAGCATTGCAATTTTTTTACTGCTTAGTCCACCAAGTGCGCGTTCTATTCTTTGGACCGACTTCACCTGTTTGTCATAGTTCACCTTGACCGCGGCCTCAACCACTGCAGCCTCACATCCCAAAGAATTAGATATTGCCACCATTCCCGAAGTATCTTTAGGCAAGCATGATCCGCCCCAGCCAATGCTTGGGTTTAAAAACGCAGTACCAATTCGCGAATCCAATCCGACTGCGCGTAATACTTCACGCGCATTGGTACCAAGCACCTCACACATTGCCGCGATCTCGTTGGCAAAAGAAACTTTTACCGCCAAAAACGAGTTCGACGCGTACTTCACAAGTTCGGCACCCCGTCGATCCAAACGAACAACCGGCATGTAGTCGGGATAGAGAGACTCAAGGATGTCTAAGGCCCATTCACTTCCGCCGATGACGACGCGGTCAGGATTCATAAAGTCATATACAGATCTACCCTCCCGTAAGAATTCAGGATTGGAGCAAACCTGCAACTTTACGCCTTCTGCCACGTTTTCATCTGTTATAAGCTCGAGAGCTTCACACGCTCCTGGCGGTACTGTACTTTTAACGACAACTGGAATGTCGCAAACTGCTGCGCGTGCAACAGCTGCAGCGGCATCGGCGATAATAGACAAGTCCGGGTCTCCGTTTACGCCTGGAGGCGTACCCACACAAAGCAATACCAGTTCGGCACCATCTAGACCTTGGACAATCGAACTAGCTAATGTAAGCAAACCGCGTCCACGCGCTCGCGCAAATAAGACATCCAACTCCGGCTCAAAGATAGGTATTACTCCGGCCATTAGCATCTCAAGTCGACGCGGGTCATGCTCAACCAAAGTTACGTTGTGACCAAGTTCAGCAAAACAACTAGCAGCGGTAAGGCCAACGTAGCCACCTCCAACTACCATCACCTTTCGTAATTTAAATCTCTCTATTGATGAACTGGCTACCATACTCATTTTCTCTCCAACTCGACTTCTAAATACTTATCTAAAAAACTCATACGACTATTTCACCAAATGGGGTTCGCCCTTTGTTATCTCGCGCCATGTCGAGATGGAAATTACAGTCATTTGCCTGCGACTAAGGCCCTTTTACAAATGAGTCGCTGTCATATCCAACGTCGGACGTGAAAAGTCGACTCTCTCCAACTTCTGACGCAAGAGCGAACCCAGGCTCTGAACCAAAGAACTCATTGAGCGAGGACCGAGTCAAACGACCTTCATTTAAGCGGTAAATGACATCACAAAAACTCAGTGTCGCAGCTTGATGGCTCACTACTATCGCGGTTCTATTAGCAGTCAAGCGCTCAAAGGCCTGAGTCAAGAGTCCTTCAAGTAACGGATCTACTCCCACTGTGGGTTCATCTAAAATTATGATTCGTGCGTCTTTGGCAACAGCGCGCGCTATAGCGATGCATTGTCTTTGTCCGCCAGATAATGTCGCGCCTTTTTCTGAGATATAAGTGTCGATTCCACGATCAAACCCAGCGAAGACGTGAGCGATGCCCGCTTTTTTAGCCGCCTCAATTGCGTCTAATCTCGTCGCGCCCTTAATGCCGTATATTATGTTCTCCCAGACAGATCCGGCAAAAATAAAGGTCTCTTGAGGAAGATAAGCGACGGTACGGCGCAAAGTGTCGGTCGGAAAATCCTCAACTTTAATACCGTCTATCTCGATCGCTCCATAAGTGGGTTCAATTAACCTGGGTAGCATTTTCGCCAAGGTTGACTTTCCCGATCCCGTTGCACCGACGATTCCGACCCGTGACCCAGGTTCAATTTTTAGGTCAAGATCACCTATCACTTGAGCGCCGTTATACGAAAAACTGACTCCGCGATAAGCCACGCTTCCCGTAATGTCTTGATGTGCTACTGGGCTTTTGCCAGAACCAAATGAATCGTCGACACTTAATATTTCTTCAACACGCTCTTTTGCAGCTAACCCGACCCCAACAATCCCGGCGCGCTTAGTGAGCTGTTGGAGAGGTTTATAGATGGATCTTGCATACGAAGTTACAACCAGAATTGAACCAATCGTCATCGAATGGTCAAATACAGCCAACCCTGCAAACAAGACAAAGGCCGCAACTGTAACGTTTAAAACACCAGTCACCGATGCGTTCATGGCTGCTTGTGAGACGTTCGCCTTCAATGAATGAGAGGTGCTTTGTCTTACAAAGCGCGAAAACCTACTCGCCTCGAGCGCTTCCGCACCGCTAGTTTGTACTACTACAAGCCCGGTGATCGCCTGTTGTGCACTTGAATTCGCCATGCCTTCGAGGTTGCGTGCGCGTTTTGATTCGCTTTTTACTTTTTTCATAAAGTACGAAAGATCAGCAACAATGAAGATCCCAAGGGCCACCACCGAAACTAAAAACATCGTACCCATCATGGACAAAATGACAATTATCCCGGCAATTGCAAAAGTCGAATTCACAATTGTCGGAACAGACTCAACCAACGCGCGTCCAATTGACTGAACGTCTGCGATCAGTCGAGTGGAAAGATCACCCGCTTTTCTGGATTCAAAAAAACTTGGCGGTTGACTCAGCAAGTGATCAAATACCCGTACTTGTAAATCATTTGCAAATACTTGCCCTGCGTTTGCGAACATCAGCGCGGAGATATACGTAGCTACTGCACCTATTGTCGCACTTAGCACCATAAAAGCCACAACCAGATACAAAAGCGATACTTTATTTGACCCGAAACGAGCAAGAAGTGCTGGCAGGTGGTGCGTACCAAACACGTTATCCACCAGTATCTTCAGGGGCCACGGTGTAACCCACGTTATAGCTGCATTTATCACAGCAAAAAGTCCACCTATTGCCAAGCGTCCTCTACTTTTGCCCAAAAAGTCTCGGACAATTCCCATTTCCTTAGAAGTCGTCATCACGTACTCCCGGTAAGAT
>JAJYGT010000157.1 GCA_021785005.1 Actinomycetes bacterium | reverse complement strand
ACTGATGAAGTTACTCCCTTTAGAGTCAGCTCCTTTATGAATTTATTGATTGCTTTTGCTTTATCCTGGGAAATGCCCGCCACGAGTTTAATGATTTGCCTGGCTGAATTACGGGAACCCTCCACAATCGGCCCGCGTTCAAGACTCTTTAACGACACTCCGCGTTTGACGAGCCGTTCATCTAGGAGTAGCGAGAGGGCACGTAAGCGATCCTCTGAGGAAGACGAGAGTTTCAACTCTTGCTCCGAAAATTCAATTGATGAGTCAGTGTCTTTGAAATCAAACCGAGTTCCCGCTTCACGGTTTGCTTGGTCGACTGCGTTTCTGACTTCTTGTAGGTTAACTTCTGATACGACATCGAATGTAGGCACGCTAATATAGGATATTCCAATCTAGATGGGTCGGTGCCCGAGCGGTCAAAGGGAGCAGACTGTAAATCTGCCGGTTACGCCTACGTAGGTTCGAACCCTACCCGGCCCACGTCTATTTTTGAGAGTTCTCGTATGAAGACGAGTTGCACGCGCAGTACATTTTTTGCGGTATCGTTTTCTGTTTGCCCCGCAAGTAAGAATCAGAAGCTCGAGCAACCACGCGAACCGTTTGGGTTATTTATATGAATTTTGTCTCTGATTTCGGAGATTAATATTCTAGGATTGTTTTTGCGGAATTGTAGAGAGACCCTTCAGTCGAATTTATTCGGTAGTTGGTGTAGCTCGCTCGGTACCGAAATACCCAACATTTCTCACGCAGAATGTATAAAGGTGAACTGAATCGACGATGCTTCAGTAATTATGGTGTCGCGACGATACCTAAATAAGTTCGGGATGAGAACCGAAACCGATTGAGAAATATCGATCAGGAGCAATTCGTTGCGCCTCCGAGTAAATTGTAATGTAATTAGTTTTCGACACAACGGTAAAATGGTCTCAACGCTGCAAAAAAATGCATGGATAAACTTGATGGGTTGGGTCGACGAGAACGTCGCACCCAAAAAAATGCTTCGTCGACTTGGTATTTTGAGCTCAGTATTGGTGCTGATTGGTTCATTTTCTCCCACTTCTCCCTTTACTTCAAAGACACCCGGCTCTTGGTACTTTGGTCTTCCCGGTGGTGCGATTAACTTTGGATTCATTCCAGATTTTTTAGCGCAGACGATTTTTTATATAGGTGCAGCACTTGGGGTCGTAGTTTGGGCGACGCTTGTTAAATCTGTAATGGAAAAAAAGTATTCGACCAAGGAATTGGTGCGGCTAGGCGCTATGTGGTTTTTACCGTTGGCGTTGGCAGGTCCTTTTTACTCCAAAGACATCTATAGCTATGCGGCAATTGGCGAGATGGTGTCCCGTCATATTTCACCCTATTTGTACGGTCCAAATATTCTCGGCGCTACACCGTATTTGAACACAGTCGATCCGTTTTGGGGGAATGCACCTGCCCCGTATGGTCCTGTATTTTTATGGTTTGCTGGCATGATGGCGGTAATTAGCGGTCATAGTCCCATGCTTACGATGCTTTTACTTAGGGTAGGAGCGGTCACCGCCGTAGTAGTAATTGTCAAGGCAGTAATGTGGTTGACTGAGAAAAACGGCAGCGATAAAAATATGGCTCTCGTGCTGGTTGGATTAAACCCGCTTATTGTATTTCATTTGGCTTCATCTGGTCACAATGACGCTTATATGCTTGCGTTTTTAGCTCTAGGGATGATTGCACTAAGAAAAAATTACCGGGTTCTGAGTGTAATTTTGATTTCATTCGGTGCAGCAGTAAAAATACCAGCCATATTGGGTATCGCATTTGTCGCCTGGACCGCGGTTCCAGGAAAAAATCTTCGGACTAAAGTGCGACCATCGCTGATTTACGGTGGAGTCTCGATACTGACCCTGGCGTTTACCTCAATCATTACCGGTATCGGATGGGGTTGGTTAAGTAACTTGGGAACCCCGGGAACAATCCGATCTCCAGCAGTGCCTACAACTATCTTTGCTGATTGGTCTTATAGGGTCACCTCGTTGTTAGGCATCCCTTTGCAAGTTGGCGCATGGCTAACCTTGTACAGGACGATTGGACTGCTTTTAGCGGCCGCGATCGGACTTTATTTTGTCGTGCGCTGCGAAAAATATTCAGTGGAAAAAGCCATCGGATACTCTTTATTGGCGCTAGTGTTATTTGGACCAGTAATCCAGCCATGGTATATAGCTTGGGGACTCGTATTTCTGGCCGTTCGTCCTACTAATCGGATGGTCGCGGGGATCGTGATCGTATCGGTTGCCGGTATGCTACTTGGTTTGCCGGACGGTCCGATGCTTGTGTCTTGGACCGGATATATCTTGGTTATTGGTACTGGATTAGTTCGTGTTGCCAATCGACTGGGCGTGCGGCTTTTGCCGTCTGGCCTTCACTATTTATTTTTTGAGCGAACAAGTCATTTGGCGCAATAATGCTTTGTGCTAGCATGTGCGCATGATTGCTCCGACGGCGACTGTCGACTCGTTCCTCAAAGCACATTCGGAGTTCGTCAAGGTATACAAGTTTGCTGGTGTTCCAGACTTTTTGGACAGGACTAACCGAGTATCTGGCAATTCGGATCTCATGTTTGGATCGTTAGCACGGGTAGTAATTCACCAACAATTGTCCGGAAAAGTTGCTCGTGTTTTTGAGGATCGGCTTCTAACTGCCACCGGTGCCGTAAGCCCAACGAGTTTGCAGCTCCTTGGATTTGAGGGATTGAGAAAAATAGGACTTTCCACCGCCAAGTCCAAAGCGTTGTTGGATCTTTCTCGTCGAGTAGACGATGAGACTATCGATTTAAGTGCGTTTCATGGCATGGCAGATGATGAAATTTCTACACAGATCTGCACCATCTATGGATTTGGTCCATGGTCCGCACACATGTTTCTCATATTTGAAATGGGTCGGCTAAATGTATGGGCACCTGCTGATCTTGGTGTGCGAAAAGGATTTCAAATTTTATATGACCTGGGCGAACTACCATCGGTTCAGGAGATGCAAAATTCGCAAGATCGTTATGCGCCTTACTCTTCGTTGGCGACTTGGTTTTTTTGGCGGGTACTCGAGATGCCGGCTTTGGTCAAACCTTGAGCTGAAATCAGATAAATTACTTGCCTTAATAAAAGGATGACGCCAAAAGACGGATATGTTGACGTTCTTTTAGGACTATTTGTATTCGTCGTGTCTGTGCTACCTCAACTCCCGAATATGCCTTGAGAGAGTTTTCGCACCTTGTCAAACATCACAAATGGGACAATTTAGTGCTCTTTTCGCAAAGATGTCAAGGAGTGAATTGGACTCGCGATGGCCACATTATCGCTATTAAGGTGTATCTAGCGAACAAGATTGCACTTCATAGAGATATTCAGTCTCATTTCAATTGAATCGCGAACCAAATCGCAAAGACACATTTGTACGATTTAGGCGTGATACCGTCACCTAACTTCGCATTGTTGGTGGATGTTGACTCACGCTGCCATGATGATAATTACACAATGCCCTGAACATTTTGTTATTTAGGCGTATGCTATTTACGTTTGCGTAACTCTTCTTTATGATTCGTGAATTGAGCCATATCGTACGAGGCGATGGGCATGAGAATTCGAGGCGCGACCGAAGGTGTCCATCATGCCTTTTGCTGTCGTCACCTCGGGTTCAATCGTTCGAGTCTAAAGAGAAGCTGGCTGGTCGTTACTTTAGAGACCCAGTTTAAATAAGTCGAACGGACAAGGTGGTCCAGCTTGGGTATATGAAATTGGAAGACCTCCAAAACAAAATTGAAGATCCGCTAAAGATCATTGGGAAACTTCACCAATTTAAAAGTTGATTGAAATTTCGAGTGAGGGCAAGCGTTAAACAAGGAATTGATGCGATGAACGGTATCTCATATATTTATGGCCATAATCACTTTGATGATGATAAAGAACTTCAAGCGGTATTGCGGCATTTTTGGCCTGATCATCAGTCAAAACAGTGGTCTAAGCTGCAAGAGTTCGGCAATTTTGCTGGGCGCGAGATCTATGAAGCCGTATATCACATTGACCATGACGCACCCCCGGTTCTTATTGCCCATGACCTCGATGGTAACCGTATCGACCGAGCGAGATTAAGTCCTACAGAAAAGTATGTGCTCAAGGAGATTGCATGGATCAATCGTGCTCCCTACGAGGGTCAAGGCTGGCTATTTCACTACGCTTTGCTTTACCTTCTAGGAGATCCAGGATTGGGATGCATCGTAACTATTACTGGACAAACGGTCTATGCATTGTACAAATACGGTCAACAGTGTATCGATGGTACTGAAACAATCAAGGAAGCCCTTTTAAGCGGTGAAGCTTTTGGCGCTACCTGGATGACGGAATCCCAAGGAGGCAGCGATCTTGGTGCCAACGAAACTACCGCCCAACAAGACGGTGCGGTGTGGCGTTTGACCGGTGAGAAGTACTTCGCCAGTGGAGCCGGACTCACCGACTTTGCGATCGCCACAGCGCGGCCAGTTGGGAAACAAGCAGGTCCAAAGGGCCTTGCGCTGTTTCTTTTGCCGCGAATAAACCGCGAAGGTAGCCTCAATTTTTATGTCCGACGTCTCAAGGATAAAAGTGCAACGCGGGCAGTGCCCTCTGGCGAAGTCGAGCTGGACTTAAGTGAAGGTTATCTAATCGGAACCGCAGAGGAAGGCATTTATTACACCCTGGAAAATCTCACCGTGTCGCGTTTGGCCAACGCCGTTGTGGCCATGGCCACGGGCAAAAAAGCTTATATGGAAGTGTTGGAAAGGGTGGTACGTCGCCGTAGTTTTGGACAGATTTTGAAAGACCACCCCCTTATCCGCCGCGATTTAACAGATATGGCGGTGCGGTCTGCTGCTGGACTAGCGTTGGCGTTTTATGGCGTCAAGAAATTTGACGAGGCCTGGCTCGACGTGCCTCCTTATACCGCCCGTTACCACCTAGCGCGTATGACTACCCACCTTGCCAAGAATCGTACTGCAGAGCACGCTTCTGCTATCACCGGCATGGCGATGGAACTATTTGGCGGTTTAGGCTTTTTGGAGGAGTATGGAATTGCTCGTTGGCACCGCGAGGCTTTGATTACGCCTATTTGGGAGGGACCAAGCAACATTCAGGCATTGGACTTCCTTGAAACCATCACCAAACAACATGCCCACCGCGACCTTCTAGCTGAAATAGTTCCTCTGCTGACCAATGTTGGTGCTCCAGCAGCACGCCGAGCTTTAGTTGTGATGGAGAACGCATTACACCAACTCGAGCAATTGCCTAACCAGGATGCCCAGTGGTACGCCAAACATCACTTAAGGCAGGTCGCTGATTCCGTTCAAGTTGCCTTGCTATACCAAATGGCACAAGACCAGGGTAATCGTTATGAGAAGCTAGCGGAACTGTATGCTAAGCGCTTTCTTGACCACGAAGAATACCCGAGCTGGGTCAATCAAGACTCTACTGTGTGGGGAGGCTGATCAAATGCGAAAGTTGGTCGTGCATGAGGTGCTAGCTGACGCGGCTTATCAGTATACTAACGGGCATATTGTCAGCGGTAACCACCAATTTACATATCCAGAGATCTTTGTCCGTTGCCTAAAGCTAGCTCATCGAATGATAGATCTGGGAATTAGACCGGGTACAGTCGTGGGCGTAATGGATATCAACAGCCACCGTTACTTCGAACTAAAGTATGCGGTCTCTATGACCGGAGCCATAATTCACACTATCAATTTTCGTTTGCCAGCTACCGATCTGGGCTACACCATCCGCCACGCCCATGACGAGTGGTTATTTGCCTGGACTGGATTTGGCGAGCTTGCTAAATCGATGGCGGCACTCGTACCCAACGTGGTCTGGCTGGGAGATTTAGAGGGGAACTCCGGTTTGCAATACGAGGATTTAGTCGCCGAGGGGTCCCCTTTTCTTCCCGATCAGGCATCAAAGGTCAATGAAGATGATACTTACTCCTTGTTTTACACCACTGGTACCACGGGTCGCCCCAAAGGCATTCGGTATACTCACCGCCAAATGTTAATGGCCTCATTGCAAATAGCCCACGATTTGGGTCTACATGACACCGGAGCGTTTTTACGAGCAGATGACGTGCTTATGCCGTTGATTCCATTTTTTCATATACACGGGTGGGGAGTTCCTTTTATTGCTCCCTATTTGGGCTCAAGTTTGGTTCTACCCGAAAAGAGCTCTCCTGCAGAACAGTGGCAACTTATTCGTCAAAACAAGGTGACCTGGAGTAACATGGTTCCTACGCAGCTTTATACTCTGCTGGAAGAGCAAACTCAAGAAAATGTGGAATTGCGCGGTCTTAAAGTCCTTACTGGTGGCAGCGCATTGCCGTTAGGACTGGCAGAGAATGCGTCAAAGGCAAACATCTCGTTGTCGCTTATTTATGGCGGATCCGATCAACTGGGGACCGCAATTTCTGAGGCATCTGGTCTTGACGGCGTAGAACGACTAGTCCGATTGTCTTCAAGAATGACACCTTTCCCAATGGTACGAGTTGAAATTCGTGATGAGAAAGAACAATGCGTTGTTTCCGATGGCAAAACTATTGGAGAGGTCTGGGTGCAAAGTCCTTGGATTCCGCAAGGTTACCTAGACGAAACAGAACAAACACAACGCGCTTTTCATGATGGATGGTTCCGTAGTGGTGATTTGGCAGTGAGATACCCTGACGGAAGTTTTTATGTAATGGATCGTCTCAACGACGCCATCAAGAGTGGCGGCGAATGGATCGCTGGAAGTGTCATTGAGTCAATCATTTCCGAAATACCTGGCGTACATGCTGTAGCTGTAGTTGCTCGACCAGACCCTCAGTGGGGCGAACGTCCTATCGCATTTGTTACAGCGGAAAATGATGTTAGCTCCCAAGTTGTCGAACAGTATCTTTATCAGGCAGTTGTCGAGGGTCGTTTGACGAAGTTTTGGGTACCTAACGAAATCCAATTTATTGACATTATGCCTATTACCAGCGCAGGTAAATTAAATAAAGTCGCTTTGCGCCAAAAAAAGCTCACGTAAAATATGGCGTAACCTGTACTTATGTGAGGAGATCTGATTGCTGCCAATATAGCGGTGGATTCCTTGTGGCATGGCGCTTGGCGTGGTACCAAAATCAAAGGCGATAATCGAAAACATTGACCTAGATTGCGCAAACTTTGGCTTTTGCGAATTACCACGATCTACCTTTAATTTTTAAGCGCATCGTATTGTGCAGTAATCGGTCCGAGAGTGAATCGGTCGTGGTGATATTTAGATGCCAAGCAATTTCGCTTTGCTGCCGGTTAGCAATAATGGGCTTTTTGAGTCCTAGTTGCTCATCTTGGATGTTAGGTGGTTCACGCCTATGCTGGTGGCAGGCAAGATTGGTCCAAGTCAACGAGTAAGGTGGAAACTTTCGACTTGTTCTTGGTTGGCAAGTGACGATAGGTACTAGCCACAAATAATGGGACATAAAACTGCTAAAAACATCGCCTTAGAGGTTCTGAATTTTAGAATTCGAGCCGAATTCACGAGTGTGGACAAAGTTTGATCGCTCCCGTGATACAAACTATCTGGAATCCTTACGCCCCTTTAATTCTCTTTGGTGGCCCGGGTTTTTCTGACTGAAACTTGAGTTAACCGCATTTGCCTAACGTCAAGCTCGTACCAGACGAGTTAATCAGTGCTCAAATAAAAGTTGGAGCAACATGATGTCGATCCATTTGCCAAACTTGCGCCCAACTTCTCGTTCGATGCCAATTTCATTATAACCGAGTGACTTGTGCAAGTTGATGGATGCTGTATGATCGGCTGCCACCCGTGCAATGCAGGTGTGAAACCCATGACGTTTAGCGAGCTCTAGGACATTTGTCAGAAGTTTTTTGCCTATGCCTTTTCCCTGAAAGGCGGGGTCGATGTAAATAGAGTCTTCGACAGTCGTTGAGTAGCCGGGACGAATGCGGTATGGAGAAACTGAAGCGAATCCAACTACGCGGTCATTAGATACCGCGACCAAGGCAGGATACACGCCTAAATGTTGTTCGATCCAGGTAATTTGATCCGCCAATGTTCTTGGTACTAAGTCCAACGTTACCCTAGATCCTTCAACCTCACGATTGTAAATGTCGCAAAGGGCTTGTGCATCTGCTACTTCGACGGTACGAAATTGTACTGGATTCGATGAACTCATTGGTATAGCTTAGTAATACTTGGTACTGCGTCATTATTTCAGTTTGACTATATAGTGTTCGAAACATTGTCGGGACTATAGAATAAAGAGGCTAAATTTTAGTTTCAGTGTGCCCCCTTAGCTCAGACGGCAGAGCACATCCATGGTAAGGATGGGGTCGTCGGTTCGATTCCGACAGGGGGCTCCATGGCGGCGTAGCTCAGGTGGTTAGAGCACACGGCTCATAATCGTGGGGTCGTCGGTTCGAGTCCGACCGCCGCTACATGGTGGGATAATAGGATCAAACGATATGTTCGCTTAGTGCGGACGCTGGCTTTAGATGGAGAGATAGATGGCAAAAAACGAGAAGCGTATCAAGGTGACACTTGCGTGTGAAAACTGCAAACGTCGAAATTATATTACGACAAAAAACCGTATCAATGATCGTGAACGTATTGAGATGAAAAAGTACTGTCGCTGGGAGCGAGTCCATACGAATCATAAAGAGACTCGCTAGTTCTTTAGGTCTTGCGCTAGCAGTAGCGATGTTTTTGTGGTTTTACAATTGATGGTTTGCCAAACGTGTTTAGCGTCTGTTGAAATATACGCAGATCTTGGTAACCAATAAATTCTGTGAAAAAATAATTCGACATCGTGGATTTGCTGGTCGCTTTTCCAAGTGAGTACGTTTTATGCCAGCAGGCGACTCGAGAGGTATTATGGAGTCCAACGCACTAAAAAAGCTTGTTGATGAGGCCCGGACCGGCAGCAAAGATGCGTTCGAAGAGCTGGTACGTATAACGTACCCCAATCTCTTAAAGCGCGCTCTTTCGCTGACAGGCAATATCGAGGACGCTCGTGATGCACTCCAAGATGCGTATATCCGGGCATTTAAATCGGTTACGAATTTTCGCGGCGATTCGAGTTTTTTTAAATGGATGATCACGATTGTCAATAATGCAAGTGCAACATTGATGGCTAAAGCTCGTCGACGGAGTTTCGAGCTTATTTTGGGAAATCCAGCTGAGGACGAGACCAAGGAGTCTTTGGCAGATAGCCCTGTGCTGGAACGTGATCCTATTTTTGTTGTTGAACTCCTCAAGGCACTTGAGGTTTTGCCTGAAAACTTGAAGTTTGTATTTGTCTTAAAAGACCTTTATGGATTTGACCATGACGAAATAGCCGATACGCTAGGTATCTCTGAGTCCAATTCTAAAATTCGTTTGCATCGAGCAAGAAAGCAATTAAGGGCTGCACTTGGCGCTGCAGGTTTCGAGTCCCAAGACGATGCGGCGTTGGAAAACTAAAGTATATTTATTTTTTCTGAAGTAGAGGAAATCGTGTTTGTCGCTGCCTTGGATTTACGGTCGGTGACTTTCTAAAATACTTTGAGTCTTCCATCATGAATTGCGGGTCTTTTGTTACTTGGCGTATTTGGCGTGATGCCATCGGGCGAAAAATGGGTTCTTGTGTGTTTTGACACGGTTGTCATTGGGTGTGGGTGCTCTTATAAGTTATTGTGAACCACTAGGGAAAAATACTATCCGCTTGTCGTGCTAATCCAAATAGACTATTGAGTCCTAGATTGCACCGGATTTTCCCAGGACTTAGAAGTCGATCTTGTCTAGAGTTTCTGGTATTATCTATCTGTCTTTAGGGTAGTAGCTCAATTGGTAGCGCACCGGTCTCCAAAACCCGGTGTTGGGGGTGCGAGTCCCGCCGATCGTGCAAAATCTTAAACTAAGGGGTTTTAAATTGAATCGACAAATGAAAAGGATGATGGCTAAGCAACAGGGCCAAGGAGAACAAGATCGCCAGTCGATTCAAAAGCGGATGGCTTCGCAAAAGAACCAGCCCGAGTCACGCAAGATGACTACGAAAATTTACGTGAAAGAAGTACGCGACGAGCTAGAGAAAGTTAATTGGCCTAGTCGAAAGACTGTTGTGAATTATTCCGCAGTTGTTCTTATTACCTTGGTAGTATTGATTAGCCTGATATTTTTGTTAAATTTAGTCTTTTCTCGAGCGGTTCTGTTTTTATTTGGTTAGAGGTCCCAAGAGGGAAAAATATGAGTGATTATTTCGACGAACAACCAGCACAGACTTCAGATTCTGTACAAATAGATGACGGGCGCACTGGTGCGCGCGGCCGCTTGGAATATGTGAAAGAAGCAGACGCTCCAACTATGACGGTTCATGAGCGGCGAGAGAGTCCGTATGACCTTCCCGGTGATTGGTATGTGATTCATTCATATTCCGGCTATGAGAACAAGGTAAAATCGAATCTTAATTCGAGAATGGTTTCGATGCAGGTCGAGGAGAGGATTCACGACATTGTTATTCTGCTCGAAGACGTTACAGAGATTAAAAATGGCAAGAGGCTTGTCTCGCAGAAGAAGGTGTTTCCCGGCTACATTTTGGTGCGCGCCGAGTTAAACGATCTCGCTTGGGACGTTATCCGTCATACCCCTGGTGTGACCGGATTCGTTGGAATGGGATCGAAGCCAACACCTCTTTCACGCAAAGAGGTGGAATCGATGCTCCATTTCTCGGAAGAAGACACCGAAACACCAAGAAAGTCTCGTCCGCAGCTTGAATATCAGGTGGGTGAGCCGGTGACCGTTAAGGATGGCGCATTTGAAGGTTTGACGGGAGTGATCTCAGAGATAAATGAGGATCATCTCAAGCTAAAGGTATTAGTCAATATTTTTGGTCGAGAAACACCGGTTGAGCTTGAGTTTGCCCAAGTGGCAAAGGTTTAGTATCTGGATCGCGAGTGTCGTGTGACATTTTGTGCAGGATTATGACCGAGTAGTAATTATTATAGTTAAGTTCGTTTGCTAGATATTATCAGCAGCATCTCATTAGTGAAACGTAGCAAAAAAATGGCAAAGCGTCGTGTAACAGCAATTGTAAAGATTCAACTTCCCGCAGGAGCGGCTACTCCTGCGCCGCCAGTCGGTACTGCATTGGGACCTCATGGTATTCAAACCATGGAGTTTTGTAAGCAATACAATGCGGCGACGGAAGCGCAACGGGGTACTGTAATTCCTGTTGAAGTAACGATTTTTGATGACAGGTCGTTCTCGTTCGTCCTAAAGACTCCACCTACGCCGGTGCTATTGCGCCAGGCCGCAGGGGTGACTAAAGGGTCAGCCACAAACAAGAAAGTTGCAGCGGGGTCAATCACCACCGAGCAACTAGAAGATATCGCTAAAACCAAGATGCAGGATCTCAATGCCAATGACATCGAGGCCGCAAAACGCCAGATTACTGGAACGGCTCGGTCAATGGGTATTGCGATTGCCCCGTAGGGCCTCAGCGCGCATTTATTATTTGGGAGATTGAATAAATAGTATGGCTAAAGTTAGTAAGCGCATGAAAGCGCTCGAAGGATCATTTGATCGAGAGAAATTAAATTTACCGGTGGACGCTGTAGCTACAGTTAAACGTCTTGCAGGTGCAAAGTTCGATGAGACGGTCGAGCTTGCAGTACGCCTAGGTGTTGATCCACGTAAGGCTGATCAAATTGTTAGAGGTACAGTTTCACTTCCAGCGGGTACCGGACGAACCGTAAAGGTAGTAGTTTTTGCCGCTGGCGACGCTGCGCTAGAAGCGCGTGAAGCTGGTGCTGATGTCGTTGGCGCGGATGATCTCGTGAACAAAATCCAGACTGAAGGGTTCTTGGACTTTGACATTGCGATTGCAACCCCGGACCTGATGGGTCAAGTGGGCAAGCTTGGACGTGTCCTTGGACCTCGTGGTTTGATGCCAAACCCTAAGACTGGAACCGTTACGACCGACGTTGCACGCGCCGTTCGTGAGTTCAAAAGTGGCCGCGTAGAATACAGAACCGACCGAGTAGGTAACGTTCAAGTTCCGCTTGGTAAGGTATCTTTTGGCCAAGATGCGATTTTGTCTAATTTCAGGGCGGTAATTGAAGAGTTGAGTCGAGCTAAGCCAGCCTCAGCTAAAGGTCGTTACTTTAGAAGTGTTACACTTAGTTCGACCATGGGACCTGGTATCAAGTTGGATACTAATCATTTGAGAGTGCAAGACGAAGATCTAGCAAGTTAATTTTTTTAGATATTTATATATTTGGCAGTCGCCAAAGACCCTCGGCGCTTTTGCGTAATCCAATTTGGAGCCCAGGTAGGTGACGATGTGTTCTTTGGTGCTGCCGCATTCCTTTTTGGAATAGCGGCATTTTTTGTGAACGGAGAAGTATGGAAAATCCTAGACCTGGAAAGGTCGCAATAGTTGAAGAGCTAACTGAAAAGCTTTCAACTTCTGCGGCTGTCATGTTGACGGAGTATCGAGGTTTAAAAGTCTCCGAGCTTGAGAAACTTCGTACTCAACTCACTTCGGCCGGAGGTTCGTTTAAGATTTACAAGAATACCTTGGTCAGGCGGGCAACTGACGCACGCGGCATGGTAGGTGTTGCGGAATTTCTAGAAGGTCCAACTGCTTTAGCTTTTATAGATGCTGATGTCGTCGAGGTTGCAAAGGTACTCAAGGAGTTCTCAAAGTCAAATCCGAATTTGGTAATCAAGGCCGGAGTTCTTGCCGGGACAGTGATATCAGCTAAAGACGCTGTAGCTCTTGCAGATTTGCCGTCGCGTGAAGTGCTTTTGTCTCAACTGGCTGGTTTGATCGCCGCTCCGATGCGAAATTTCGCCTCCCTTTTGAATGCCTTGCCGCAAAATTTCGCTTATGCGTTAAGTGCGCTTTTGGAAAAGAAGGACCAAGAGTCAAATTAGGCATGTGCGCACACATAAATTTCGTTACAGCCGTAACGAGAAATAGGTACTTGAGTAAAAGTCTCAACTACGTTTGTTAAATTAATAAGGAAGGAAATAACTAATGTCATCTCAAGCAGAAATTCTTGATGCAATTGCTTCTATGACGGTGCTCGAACTAAGCGAGTTGCTAAAGGCATTTGAGGAGAAGTTTGGTGTAACAGCCGCCGCTCCGGCAGCAGTTGCTGTAGCAGCCGGCGGAGGAGCCGGAGACGCAGCTCCAGCTGTTGAAGAGCAAGACGAGTTTGACGTTATTCTTACCGGTGCTGGTGAGAAAAAAATTCAAGTCATTAAAGAGGTTCGAACCTTGACAAATCTGGGTCTGAAAGAGGCCAAGGATCTTGTTGACGGTGCTCCAAAGGCAGTCCTTGAGAAAGTATCAAAAGAGGATGCCGAAAAGGCCAAGGCACAGCTTGAAGGTGCCGGAGCAACTGTAGAACTGAAGTAATTACACTTACGGTGTATCGGGACAGAGCCCGTTGGGTTCATGCTCGATTCACGCTATTTGATTAGCTAGAGGCGTTACTTTGAAGTTGAGTATGGTAGGGCGTGAAGCAATTTCACACTTTGCGCCTGCTTTACTCCGCAGAATTTAAAAAAATCGGTCAGTCCTTGAAAGGAATGACTCATTTTGGCGTCTCTACGTATAGACTTTTGTATTGCCGTGCAATCTAATAGACTCGCCCTTTTGCGCTATTCGAGCTTTTTAATGAGCTATTTCGCGAGCCATGTCCTAAATCAGGTGAACTCTAGCTGGGAGAGATTCGTTGACCTCTAGAACTCGTTCCATTGAACGATTTTCGTTTGCAAATCTGGATGAGGTACTTCCTCTACCAGATCTTATATCAATTCAGAGAGACTCTTTCGATTGGTTTTTAAATAAAGGCCTTTCGGAAGCCTTTGCTGAACTTAGTCCTGTTGAAGACTTTAATGGGCGCTTGGCGCTCGAATTAAAGTTCGATCCCGAAGATCCAGATTTAACGCCCGAACCAAAATATACTGAGGAATTTTGCAAGGAAAGGGACTTGACGTATCAAGCTCCGATCTTTGTCAAAGCTACATTCATCAATAAAAATACGGGCGAATTGAAAGAGCACACCGTATTCATGGGTGATTTTCCAATGATGACGGATCGAGGTACATTTATAATAAATGGTACTGAGCGCGTTGTTGTTTCACAACTCGTTAGGTCTCCAGGCATTATTTTTCAAAAAGGTCGTGACCTGAAAACAATAGTGACCGGTACTATTCACGCTTATCGTGGTGAGTGGCTTGAATTTGATGTGGAGTCAAAGCCAGGTCGGGAGCTAAACGCAGGTGCCCGTGTGGCACGCAAGCGCCGTATTTCTATTTTTACCCTTATCAAAGCTTTAGGTTTTGACGACCCTGAGTTGCTTGAAAAATTTGTTGCGGCAAATCCATTTCTTGCGGATCAGTGGCAGAAGGATAAAAATATTTTTAAGACCCAAGACGAAGCACTTCTTGAGATTTACAAGCGAGTACGTCCTGCTGACCTGCAAAATATTGAGTCTGCTCGAAACTATTTTGAAAATTCATTTTTTTCCTCGAAGCGTTATGATCTCACTCGTGTTGGCCGATACAAGCTTTCCCGAAAGCTTGGTCCAGAAATAGAGAATCTTTCAAAGATTTTGGGCATCGACATCCCTGTTCCAGCGGATAATGTGACGACACTTACTCCGGGCGAGATCTTTGCTGCCATATCGTACATGTTGCGTTTGGTAGACGCTACACCGGGGTACCGCCTCGACGATCAAGATCACTTTGCCAATAGGCGCGTTAGAAGCGTTGGAGAGTTGATTCAAAATCAGCTAAGACTTGGTTTATCACGCCTTGAGCGACTGGTAAAAGAACGGATGTCTACTCAAGATGTTGAAGCTATAACGCCACAAACTCTTATCAATATTCGTCCGGTTACCTCAGCGATTAAGGAGTTCTTTGCGACTTCTCAGTTGAGTCAGTTTATGGATCAAGTCAACTCACTTTCCGGTTTGGCGCACAAAAGACGACTGTCAGCCCTAGGGCCTGGGGGATTGTCTCGTGAGCGAGCTGGGTTCGAAGTTCGCGACGTTCATACTTCGCATTACGGTCGAATGTGCCCAATTGAAACTCCAGAAGGACCGAACATTGGTTTAATTGGTGCATTGGCCAGTTACGCGCGAATCAACGCATTTGGATTCATAGAGACGCCGTATCGAAAAGTCGTAGATGGCGTTGTTACGGATGAAATCCAATACTTTTCTGCAGATGAAGAAGAACGATATATCATCGCTCAGGCCAATGTTCCATTGGATAAGAATGGTCGATTCTTAGAAGATAAAGTTTTGGTTCGTCGTGGTCCAATTGGTGCCGAAGTTAGAGTTGGTGCTGACACGACATCGTATGGTTCTACTTCGGAGATTGACTTCGTTTTGGCCAAAGACGTTGAGCTAATGGATGTATCTCCAAAACAAATTGTATCGGTATCGACGTCTTTGATTCCATTTATCGAACACGATGATGCTAACCGAGCTCTGATGGGCGCCAACATGCAAAAGCAAGCGGTTCCTCTTTTGGTGCCAGAAGCTCCGTATATTGGAACTGGTGTAGAGGCACGCGCTGCTAAAGATGCAGGCGATGTAGTGCTGGCTGAAGGCGTTGGAACCGTAGTTGATGTGGCTGGAGACCACGTGACTGTGGAGTACGAGGTCGGCGAGAGCGACAGGTATTCACGTCCTTTGGGCAGAAAAATCTATAGCGTAGCGAAATTCCGTCGCTCTAACCAAAATACCAGCTTCAACCAGAAGGTTTTGGTTGACGTGGGAGTGCGTGTGGAAAAGGGAGACGTACTAGCTGACGGCCCTGCAACACACAATGGCGATTTAGCACTGGGTAAGAACCTCTTAGTGGCATTTATGCCATGGGAGGGATACAACTATGAAGATGCGATTATTCTTTCTCAACGCCTTGTAAAAGATGACGTATTGACCTCTATTCACATTGATCAACACGAAACTGACGCACGTGAGACCCGGCTTGGACCAGAGGAAATAACTCGAGATATACCGAATTTATCCGAAGAGATTTTAGCTGATCTGGATGAGCGTGGAATTGTACGCATCGGCGCTGAGGTGGGACCGAACGATATTTTGGTAGGTAAAGTTACGCCGAAAGGTGAGACCGAACTTACTCCAGAAGAACGTTTGCTAAGAGCGATTTTTGGTGAAAAGTCCAGGGAAGTGAGAGATACCTCACTCAAGGTTCCCCATGGTGAGTATGGCAAAGTTATTGACGTGAAAGTGTTTTCGCGAGATGACAATCCAGATCTTGCCGCTGGGGTCAATCAACTCGTTCGTGTCTATGTGGCGCAACGTCGTAAGATAACCGAAGGCGACAAACTTGCAGGACGCCATGGTAATAAGGGCGTTATATCTAAGATTCTTCCGATTGAGGATATGCCATATATGGAAGATGGAACTCCGGTCGATATTATTTTGAATCCGCTTGGTGTTCCTAGCCGAATGAACGTTGGACAGGTTCTCGAATCTCATTTAGGGTACGCAGCTCGTTGGGGATGGGCATCTAACCCGCTCGCAACAGTGCCAATTAGGGGAACCGAAACTAAGACGCGTCCGCGTACAACTCCATCTACTTGGATTGCTACGCCAGTTTTCGACGGCGCTCACTGGGATGAAGAAGATAAATCTGGGCGTCATCCAACGATTCAGAGTATTTTTAGAAACCTAAATCCGGAAACTCGAGATGGCGAGAGGTTGATCGGTGATAACGGTAAAGTTACACTTTATAACGGTCGTACCGGTGAAAAATATGACAATCCAATTTCAGTTGGCTACGTTTATATTTTGAAACTTGCTCACCTTGTAGATGACAAGATACACGCCAGGTCAACGGGACCATACTCTATGATCACGCAGCAACCACTTGGTGGTAAAGCCCAATTTGGTGGTCAAAGATTCGGCGAGATGGAGGTATGGGCACTGGAGGCGTATGGCGCAGCATATGCACTTCAAGAGCTTCTAACTATCAAGTCAGATGATGTGCTTGGACGGGTAAAAGTCTATGAGGCGATCGTCAAGGGCGAGAATATACCTGAGCCAGGAATACCGGAGAGCTTCAAGGTTCTCATTAAAGAAATGCAGTCACTAGGTCTTGACGTAGAGGTTTTGTCTCGCAGCGGAGAAGAGATCGAAATACGTGAGATCGATGAAGACGCATTCAGAACAACTGAACAACTTGGGATTTCGCTTGCGAGACCCGAGCGTGGTTCTGATTATGAGGATGGCAGAAGGCGCTACGGAGGAGAAGGGAGCTTTTAGAAGTAATGATTGATGTTAATGAATTCAGTAGCCTTCGAATCGGTATCGCGAGTTCGGACGCAATTCGGTATTGGTCGCATGGCGAAGTAAAAAAGCCGGAAACGATCAACTATCGAACGTTGCGACCAGAGCGCGATGGTCTTTTTTGCGAGAAAATCTTTGGTCCTACAAAGGACTGGGAATGTGCTTGTGGTAAATACAAGCGAGTGCGTTTCAAAGGAATCATCTGTGAACGTTGCGGCGTTGAAGTGACACGCAATAAGGTTCGTCGCGAGCGCATGGGACACATTGAATTAGCTGCCCCGGTCGTTCATATCTGGTATCTGAGAGGAACTCGATCTTGGCTGGCGTATCTGTTGATGGGAACTACCCTAAAAGAGGAACTAAAGGCCAAGCAGCTAGAGAAAGTAATTTACTTTGCGGCTAATCTTGTTACCTGGGTGGACGAAGAAAAACGTCATGCTGACCTTGAGAACTTAGAAGTCGAGCATCGAATCGCACTAAAAGAAATTGAGAATCGCAAGAATCTTGATCTCGATGCCATTTTCAAAGAAAATGAAGACGAGCTAGCAGAATTAGAAGCAAAAGGGGCGAAGGACGCAGAATTGCGTGCCGCGCAAAAGCGTGCTGAACAACGTATCGAGATGACTCGTGTCCGTTTGGATCGAGAAGTAGAAGTAGCCGAAAAGGCTTTCGACGCTTTCAAGGACCTTCATGGACGTCTTATAATTGAAGATGAAGTGTTGTGGAGAGAGCTTCGCGAGAGGTTCGGTGAATACTTCGAAGGTGGAATGGGCGCTGAGGCGATCGCAAAGTTGATCGCACGCCTTGACTTGGGCGAAGAAGAGACCAAGCTTCGTGAGATTATCGATCCAACTGACGGCAGAAAACCTCTTTCGGCGCAAAGACGCCAAAAGGCTATCAAGCGCTTGAAGATCGTGTCTGCCTTTAATGCTGCTTCGAAAGAAGGGGCCAAGTCCAACAAGCCAAATTCGATGATTATGGATGTAATTCCAGTTATACCGCCTGACTTGCGACCGATGGTGCAGCTTGATGGTGGGCGGTTTGCAACGTCAGACTTGAACGATTTATATCGTCGTGTGATAAACCGTAATAATCGTCTTAAGCGACTTTTGGATCTTTCCGCACCTGAGATTATCGTGAACAACGAGAAGCGAATGTTGCAAGAGGCCGTTGATGCATTGTTCGACAATGGTAGACGTGGACGGCCGGTGGTTGGACCTGGAAATCGACCGCTGAAAAGTCTTTCGGATATGTTAAAAGGTAAGCAAGGTAGATTTCGTCAGAACTTGCTTGGTAAAAGAGTTGACTATTCCGGTCGATCAGTTATCGTGGTTGGCCCTACTCTGAAATTGCACCAGTGTGGTATTCCAAAACAAATGGGCTTGGAACTCTTTAAGCCGTTTGTGATGAAGAAACTTGTGCAAGGTGAGTATGCGCAAAACATTAAGTCTGCCAAACGAATGGTGGAACGACGCCGAAATGAAGTTTGGAAAGTCCTAGAGGAAGTGGTAAAGGAGCATCCGGTTCTTTTGAACCGAGCACCTACGCTTCACCGGCTAGGTATTCAGGCGTTTGAGCCAGTTTTAGTGGATGGAAAAGCGATTCAGATTCACCCTCTGGTTTGCTCAGCCTTTAACGCTGACTTCGATGGCGATCAGATGGCTGTTCACTTGCCGCTTAGTGCCGAGGCTCAAGCCGAGGCTCGCGTACTAATGCTGTCGGCGAATAACATTTTGTCTCCTGCTACGGGTCGCCCTATAACGGTTCCCACACAGGATATGGTGTTCGGTATTTACTACCTAACCATGGAAATAGCTGGACGTAAGGGCGAGGGTAAGGTGTTTCGCAATCAGTACGAAGTGGAATGGGCTTTTGATACTGGTGAGCTGGATCTTCATGCTCGCATCATTATGCGCCGTGCTACTGAGGATGGGTTTGAAGCGATAAACACAACCGCTGGACGCGTCTTTTTCAATGCGGCTTTGCCAGATGGTTTTCGTTTTGTAAACACACTTATTGGCAAGAAGGCAACTCCAATTGCAACGATTGTGGAAGAGATTGCGAATGCCTATTCAAAGCAAGAAGTGGCGAGAGCATTAGATGCAATTAAGTCTTTAGGTTTTCGTTTTGCAGCAAGATCCGGGTTGACGATCTCAATTGACGATGTCAAGACTCCAGCAGTAAAAGGTGAGATCCTGGATCGGTACGAGAAAGAGGCCGAAAAGGCCGAACTGCAGTTCAAGCGCGGAATTATAACTGACGACGAACGTCGGCAGAAAGAGGTCGAGATATGGACCTCTGCAAACTCTGAGATCGGTCGAGCAATGGAGACGATGTTATCGTCTTTTGAGTTCAACCCCCTAGACATGATGGTTGATTCAGGTGCTCGAGGTAACTCGCAGCAGATCAGGCAGATTTCTGGTATGAAGGGATTGGTGTCTAATCCGCGAGGAGAGATGATACCAAGGCCGATCAAGTCGTCGTTTCGTGAAGGACTTTCAGTTCTAGAGTACTTTATTTCCACGCACGGTGCGAGAAAAGGTCTTGCAGACACAGCGTTGAGGACGGCGGACTCTGGATACTTGACACGCCGACTTGTTGATGTAGCACAGGAAATGATTGTGCGCGTCGACGACTGTGGTAGTACTCGTGGTATTTGGATGGACCACATTGCTCCTGACGAGGCGAAACGGAGTTCGTATCTAGAGACTCGTATCTATGGCCGAGTTCTTGTTGAGGATGTTACCTTGATGGACGGAACCGAGATAAAAACGGGGACTTTGATTGACGACGCTGTTTTGGCTACGCTTCGAGATGATGAAGCGGTCGAAAGGATACGAGTTCGGTCAGTATTAACTTGCGAGACTCCTCACGGAGTATGCCGAGTTTGCTACGGACAGTCACTTAGTGCTGGACGTCTTATTGATCTAGGTGAGGCAGTTGGTGTAATTGCAGCTCAGTCGATTGGTGAGCCAGGGACTCAGTTGACAATGCGTACATTCCACCAGGGTGGTGTTGCGGGCGCCGATATAACACACGGTCTACCGCGAGTCGTCGAGCTTTTTGAAGCGCGTACGCCTAAGGGAGCCGCTGTCTTAGCTCATAGCTCCGGCATCATTCAAATCGAAGATTCAGACAATCATCGTAAAGTGGTGGTAGTCGATGACGATGGTAACCGTCACGAAACTGACTTGACTATGAAGCAGCGCTTGGAAGTTGCACAAGGTGCCTCCGTCGAAGCCGGTGACGTTCTGGTAGATGGTCCTAAAGATCCAAAGGAACTTCTAGAGATAAAAGGCATGCGCGAAGTTCAGCAGTATCTTGTTGAAGAGGTGCAGAAGGTCTATAGGGATCAAGGCGTATCGATCCATGACAAGCATATCGAACTGATCGTGCGACAGATGCTCAAAAAGGTGACTGTTGCCGAACCTGGAGATTCTAGCTTCTTGCCCGGAGAACGTGTTGACGCCCGTATCTATCACGATCGTAATGTTGAACTAACATCTAAGGATTTGATGCCAGCTCTTGGTCGGCCGGAGTTAATGGGAATTACAAAAGCCAGCCTTGCCACGGAATCGTGGCTGTCGGCTGCGTCTTTCCAGGAAACTACCAGGGTTTTAACTGAGGCTGCTATTGAAGGACGTTCTGACGGACTGTTGGGTCTGAAAGAAAATATCATTATCGGCAAGTTGATACCTGCTGGAACTGGTATGGGACTTTATCGAAGCGTTCAAGTGGCCACCCCCCATGCTCGAAAGATGTCCTACTGGTCTAGCGGTGATGATTTTGATGATTTTGGAGAACCTGGTGAGTCAGAGCTCGCTGGGGTAGAAGCCGAAGTGGAGGAATCGGGTATTTACGCAAGTACTGACCTCGATTTTCATGATTTACCTGAGTCCGGTGCTCAGTGAAAATTCATGGCTTGGCCTGGATGAATTCTTAAATGAGAATTCATCCAGGACTCCATCGGGGAAATTCTTCACGCCAAGGATTCGAGAAGGTCGATAATTGCAGGAGTTTAGCCACTGCTAATCTATAGTATTAGTTTGGCAAAGTGTCGTCATATGTACCAAAAATGACGACGGGCGCGCTATGAAGTGATAGAGTTCATGCCGAAAAAGTTTTATTTGTTGGCGCTGGTTTTTGTGCCTAAGTTTGTTTTGTGAATAAGAGAGAATCCGATGCCCACCATTGCACAGCTTGTACGTACAGGTAGAGAGTCGAAGCGTTCGAAGACTAAAACGCCGGCTCTAAAAGGTGCTCCGCAACGCCGAGGCGTTTGTACGAGAGTTTATACCACCACACCCAAGAAGCCTAACTCAGCGCTACGAAAAGTTGCGCGTGTTCGATTGACTTCCGGTGTTGAGATAACAGCTTATATTCCAGGTGTTGGACACAATTTACAGGAGCACTCGATTGTTCTTGTAAGAGGAGGTCGTGTTAAAGACCTTCCTGGTGTGAGATATAAAATTATTCGGGGAGCGCTTGATACTTCAGGTGTAAAGAATCGTAAACAAGCACGTAGTCGTTACGGCGCTAAGAAGGAGAAGTAAATGCCTCGTAAAGGTCCAGCACCAAGAAGAGAGATTGTCGCAGACCCCATTTACCACTCCACGTTAGTTACTCAGTTGATCAACAAGATTCTTTCTAGAGGTAAAAAGACGCTTGCAGAAACTATCGTATACGGCGCACTTGATAACATTAAAGAGAGAACCGGTAGCGATCCTTTGACTGTGCTGAAAAAGGCAATTGAAAACACGAAGCCGGAGTTAGAAGTTCGGTCGCGTCGTGTGGGTGGCGCTACGTACCAAGTTCCCGTCGAGGTGAAAAGTCGTAGAGCTCATACACTTTCAATCCGCTGGATCGTGTCTTATTCGCGTAAGCGTCGCGAAAAGAGCATGGTTCTTCGTTTGGCGAATGAAATACTAGATGCGTCTAACGGCGTTGGAGCATCGGTGAAACGTCGTGAGGATTTGCACAAAATGGCAGAATCCAACAAGGCGTTTGCTCATTATCGCTGGTAGATAGGTAATTGGACTTTAAGGTTCTTTAGCTGTATTAGCTGAGTATTGTTAGTTGACAAGATTTTGATGATGTTTTGAGATGAAGATCTTTAGTCATCAGTAATAATTTTAAAAGTTAGTTTTGCTGGTGGTTTCCAGACTTAGTGGTGTTACGTAGCTGTTTAGCGCGAAATAGTCAGATGCAACGATTTTGATTAGACGTGGTTGAGAGCTGCCAGTATGGTGTGCTTAAATTTATGATCGAGGGACAAGATGGCGGTTAGAGAATATCCGTTAGAGAAAATAAGAAATATCGGCATCATGGCCCACATCGATGCAGGTAAAACAACGACCACAGAACGCATTCTTTACTACACGGGTAAGAATTATAAGATCGGTGAAGTGCATGAGGGTGCTGCCACCATGGACTGGATGGTGCAAGAGCAAGAACGTGGAATCACTATTACTTCAGCCGCCACTACGTGTTTTTGGGCAGACCATCGTATAAATATCATTGACACGCCCGGACACGTGGACTTCACGGTGGAAGTTGAGCGCTCTTTGCGAGTCCTTGATGGCGCTGTGGCTGTGTTTGACGCAGTAGCCGGGGTTGAGCCTCAGACAGAGACTGTTTGGCGTCAGGCAAACAAATATAATGTTCCTCGTATTTGCTTTGTTAATAAGATGGATCGCATAGGAGCAAATTTCTACCGTTGCGTGGACATGATCAAAGATCGCTTGGATGCCAATCCTCTTGTTATTCAGCTTCCAATCGGAGCAGAAAATGGCTTTCGCGGCATTGTTGATCTAGTTGAAATGAATGCGCAAGTTTATGAGGACGATCTCGGGGAGAAAGTTTTTACAGTTGAGATTCCCGAAGAATTGGCCGAAGAAGCGGCAAACTATCATCGAGAGTTAGTTGAAGCGCTAGCTTCATATGATGACGATCTGATGGAGTTGTACTTGGCTGAAGAGCCAATATCGGCTCTTCTTTTGCGGAAGGTCTTGCGATCAGCCACTATCGCAGGATATGGAGTTCCGATTTTATGCGGGTCAGCATTCAAGAACAAGGGCGTACAACCCATGCTTGACGCCGTTGTGAATGTCTTGCCAAGTCCATTGGATATTCCAGCTGCCGTTGGAACTGATTTGCGCGGTACCACGGAGCTAGAGCGTCATGCAGATGACAAGGAACCGTTTTCAGCACTCGCCTTTAAGATCATGACAGATCCTTATGTCGGCAAACTTACCTATTTCAGGGTTTACTCGGGAAAGCTTGAAAAAGGATCTTCTGTGCTAAATAGCACAAAGGATAAAAAAGAGCGCGTTGGACGTTTGTTGTTGATGCACGCAAATCATAGAGAAGATATCGACTCTATTTTTGCTGGGGATATTGTTGCAGCAGTTGGATTGAAGAATACAACTACAGGTGATACACTTTGTGACATTGATGCACCAATAATACTTGAGTCATTGGAATTTCCAGAACCAGTTATACACGTTGCAGTTGAACCCAAAACAAAAGCCGACCAGGATAAAATGGGCAGGGCTCTTTATGCACTTTCAGAAGAAGATCCTACGTTTAGAATTCGCACTGACGAAGAAACCGGTCAAACAGTCATTTCTGGTATGGGCGAACTTCACCTAGAGGTGATTGTCGATCGAATGTTGCGAGAGTTTAAGGTCGATGCAAATGTCGGCAAACCTCAAGTTGCTTATCGCGAGACTATTAGAAACGCAGTTCAAAAAGTTGAAGGTAAGTTCATTCGCCAGAGCGGTGGCCGTGGACAATACGGTCACGTGGTTATTTCGTTAGAACCAACCGGTCCTGGCGGCGGGTATGAGTTCGTTGACAAGATTACTGGTGGGGTTATTCCCAAGGAATACATCCCTTCAGTTGATGCTGGAATTCAAGAGTCTATGACGTCTGGCGTTCTGGCAGGTTATCCGACCGTTGACGTACGTGTTCTCCTAACCTACGGATCGTATCACGATGTGGACTCGTCGGAAATGGCTTTCAAAATAGCAGGATCGATGGCTTTTAAGGATGCAGCCAAGAAAGCGTCGCCGGTTCTTTTGGAACCAATAATGTCAGTTGAGGTGGTGACTCCCGATGAGTACATGGGTGACGTAATCGGAGATCTGTCCTCAAGGCGTGGAAAAATCGAAGGAATGGACCAGCGAGGATCGACACAAACGATTCGTTCTCAGGTTCCTCTTTCGGAAATGTTTGGTTACTCAACTGACCTTAGGTCGCGCACGCAAGGGCGCGCCACATATTCTATGCAATTCAATTCGTACCAAGAGGTTCCCGACTCCATTGCAAAGGAGATAGTAGCCCGGGTTCGAGGCGAGTAGCCTAGTATAATTACCTTGTAAGCAAGTCGACGTTTTCGATAAACGTCGGCCACACATAACGGAGCAAGTTGGAGAGATGGCAAAGCAAAAGTTTGAGCGCCTCAAGCCACACATAAATATAGGTACTATGGGTCATATCGACCATGGTAAAACTACTTTGACGGCGGCGATTACAAAGACATTGGCTGATCGGAATCCAGGCGTTAAATTTACGCCTTTCGATCAGATTGACAAAGCACCTGAGGAGCGTGCACGTGGTATAACAATTTCGATTGCGCACGTCGAGTACGAGACTCCAAAGAGGCATTATGCGCACGTCGATATGCCGGGTCACGCTGACTATATCAAGAATATGATCACCGGTGCGGCCCAGGTTGACGGAGCGATTCTAGTGGTGTCTGCCGCAGACGGTCCTATGCCCCAGACTCGTGAGCACGTTCTACTTGCTCGACAAGTCGGCGTGCCATATATTGTTGTGGCATTGAACAAGGCCGACATGGTTGACGACGAAGAGTTGCTCGATCTTGTTGAGCTAGAGGTTCGTGAGCTATTGAGCGAATATGAATTTCCAGGCGATGACACGCCCGTGATTCGTGTGTCAGCGCTCAAAGCACTTGAGGGCGACGTTGAATGGCAGAATAAGATCGTGGAACTGATGGATGCGGTGGATTCTTATATTCCCGAGCCCGAGCGAGTCATCGACAAGCCGTTCTTGATGCCGATAGAGGACGTATTTACGATTCAAGGTCGCGGTACCGTCGTGACTGGCAAGGTTGAGAAGGGTATCGTCAAGATTTCCGATGAAGTGGAAATTGTTGGACTTCGTGCGACACAAAAGACAGTTTGTACTGGCGTGGAAATGTTCAATAAGATTCTCGATGAGGGTCGTGCCGGTGACAACGTCGGTGTGCTTTTGCGAGGTACAAAAAAGACAGATGTAGAGCGAGGTCAGGTTCTTTGTAAGCCTGGTTCCATAACTCCTCACACCGACTTTGATGCTAACGTCTATGTGCTAACCAAAGAAGAAGGTGGACGACACAAGCCGTTCTTTAACAATTATCGTCCGCAGTTTTACTTTAGAACTACTGACGTTACTGGCTCGATCACTTTGCCGGAAGGCAAAGAGATGGTCGTGCCGGGTGACAACATCACCATGCGCGTAGAATTGCAAAAGCCTATCGCAATGGACGAAGGTCTTCGCTTCGCAATCCGTGAGGGTGGACGTACAGTTGGCGCAGGAGCAGTTACCAAGATTATAAAGTAACGGTGCTTGCCCGTGCCATGCTTGTACCGATGAGCAAGGTAATTTGACCGACTTCGAGAAATTTGGGGTCGGTCAGGTAGTTATTGCATTAGTATAGTATGGCGCATTATTTGAGTACTTGAAGGAATTATTATGGCTGACAATTCGAAGCAACGAATTCGTATTCGACTAAAGGCTTACGATGCCGCAATCTTAGATTCCTCTACTCGTAAGATCGTAGATACAGTGTTGCGAACCGATGCGAAGGTGAAAGGTCCGGTTCCATTACCGACCGAAACATCTCGTTATACAGTGATTCGTTCGCCGCACAAGCACAAGGATTCGCGAGAGCATTTTGAGATGCGTGTGCATAAAAGGCTTTTAGATATCGTAGAACATACACCAAAAACGGTGGATTCTTTACAAAGGCTAGATGTACCGGCTGGAGTAGATATTGAAATAAAGGTACAGAATCTTTAGCTAGTGCTCAACTGTGATAACTAAGCGCTAGGCTAGAGGAGTTTGAAAGCTTTGACGTCTGGGTAGGCCATAATTGGAACCACCTAGCAAACAGATGGCAAGGCTCCGCCCGACAAGGCGGAGTTTTTTGTGTCTGAAAAGACGTCCTATGACAATCAATATATGAAGAGTTTTCTTCTTAATTACGCGGAAAGTTTCGTAACGGAAATGGCAACCAAAGCTTTAGTAGGTAAAAAACTAGGCATGACTCAGGTGTGGAATGACCAAAATGAGGTTATTCCAGTTACCGTGGTCAAGGTTGACCCAATGAGGGTCATGAGGGTGAAACAACCCTCCACTGACGGTTATTCTGCGCTGTGCGTTACGCATGGTGTTAAGTCAGAGAGCAAGTTGAATAAGCCAGAAGCTGGCGTGTTTCGAGCAGCGGGTGTTGAACCTGGCGTCGAGACATTGGAGTTTCGCCTAGACGATGTGTCTGGATATTCAGTTGGAGCTGAATATGGTGTTGAGATTTGGGCAGCTGGCGATTTTGTAGATGTTACCGGTGTCTCCAAGGGTCATGGCTTTTCTGGAGGCATGAAAAGGCACAATTTCAGTGGGCAAAAAGCTACGCACGGTAACCACAAAAAGCATCGAGCTCCCGGTTCAATTGGCGCTTGTGCCACACCGGCGCGAGTGTTTAAAGGTACCAAGATGGCAGGTCAATACGGTTCCGAAAAGGTTACCACTTTGAATCTTCGAATCATTAAAGCTGACGTTGAGCGGGGTCTTTTGCTGGTCAAAGGCGCCATTCCAGGTCCTAAGGGTGGCCAAGTATTAGTACGAGACGCAATCAAGGCTGGTAAGTGAGATGGGTACGGAAATTGTAAAGGATACGCCGGCACGAATCCGACATAACGCGCCGTTAGTGAACCAAACTGGTAAAACTATTGGAAGTGTTGAACTGAATCCAGATATTTTTGGACTTATTCCGAATGTGTCTTTGTTGCACCAAGTGGTTACTGCCCAGTTGGCAGCAGCCCGACGAGGTACGCAATCTACCAAGACGCGTGCAGAAGTTAGCGGAGGCGGTGCAAAGCCGTTTCGTCAAAAAGGAACTGGTCGGGCTAGGCAGGGTTCCACCAGATCCCCTCAATGGGCTGGCGGTGGCGTTGCGCTTGGACCTAAACCTCGCGACTATGAACAAAGAACTCCTAAGAAGATGAAACGTGCCGCTTTGTATCAGGCGCTTTCAGATAGAGCTGCTTGTGAGGCGGTCCTTGTTGTGGATGCCTTTAACTTCGATGAGCCCAAGACCAAATTAGGTATCGAATTTTTGGCGAACGCGAACTTGTCAGAAAAGAAGGTTTTGCTTGTGGTAAATCCTTTTGACTACAACCTGGTAAAGACTTTTGCGAATTTAGCAGCAGTTCGTTTGATAGACGAGGCGGAGTTGAATGCTTACGACGTGTTGTGGTCAGACTTCATTGTTTTTGACAACAGTACATTGATTGGCTCAATTGACGCTGAGGTCGACGAGACACAGGTTAGCTCAATTCCAGTGGCAGAGGTTTTGTAATGAAGAGTGCTTATTCAATTATTTTAAAGCCAGTAGTGTCGGAAAAGTCCTACGGACTTTCAGATGCCGGTGTCTACACGTTTGTGGTAGATTCGCGTGCCAACAAGGTTGAGATCGGTAAAGCGATTGAGGAGATTTTTTCAGTAAAGGTCGCCAAAGTCAACACGCTGAACCGTAAAGGAAAGCGCAAGCGGTCGAGAAAAACTGGCGCATATTCGAGGCTTCCTGGCAGCAAAAGAGCAATGGTTACCCTTAAAGAGGGTCAAATTGAACTGTTTCAGAAGTAAGTGAGGGCAAGAAGTGGCAATTAGAAAGAGAAAACCAACAAGCCCTGGTAGAAGATTTCAGTCTAGTTCTGACTTTGCTGAGATTACTAAGGATTTTCCTGAGAAGTCTTTGTTGGCTCCAAAAAGTTCAACCGGTGGTCGTAATAGTTATGGACGCAAGACAGCTCGTCATCGCGGAGGTGGCCATAAAAGGCAATATCGACTAGTCGATTTTAAGCGTCGTAAAGATGGCGTGCCGGCAAAGGTCGCTGCTATTGAGTACGACCCAAACAGGAACGCTCGTATTGCACTACTGCACTATTTGGATGGCGAGAAAGCTTATATATTAGCACCAGCGAAGCTGAAGGTGGGAGAGCTAGTCGAGTCGGGTGCTGCCGCTGACATCCGAGTTGGAAACGCGCTTCCTTTGCGTAATATACCTGTTGGTACAGTGATTCACAACGTTGAATTACGACCTGGGCAAGGCGGCAAAATGGCTCGAGGAGCCGGTATGTCGGTGCAGCTCGTGGCCAAGGAAGGTGATTTTGCTACTCTTCGTCTTCCTTCGACAGAAATGCGACGAGTGCCAATTGACTGTCGTGGAACCGTCGGCGAAGTCGGCAATAGTGAAGCCGAATTGATTTCCATTGGAAAAGCTGGTCGAAATCGCTGGAAGGGCGTTCGTCCACAAACACGTGGTGTTGCAATGAACCCAGTTGACCACCCACTCGGTGGTGGAGAAGGCAAGACTTCTGGTGGCCGTCATCCGGTATCACCTTGGGGTCAGCCTGAAGGTCGTACGCGTTCGAAGCGTAAGGCAAGTGACACTTTGATTGTTCGTCGTCGTCGTTCGCGCGGCGCTAGGCGTTAGGAGGACTAGAAAATATGAGTCGTAGTCTTAAAAAAGGTCCTTTTGTCGATTCTCACCTTTTGAAAAAGGTCGATGATATGAATGCTAAAGGTGAAAAGAAAGTCATTAAGACTTGGTCTCGCCGTTCCACGATTATTCCTGACATGGTGGGTCACACGATGGCAGTTCATGATGGGCGCAAACACGTACCCGTATACGTTACCGAGTCCATGGTTGGTCACAAGTTGGGTGAGTTTAGCCCGACTCGAACCTTTAAGTACCATGCTGGACAGGAGAGGGTCGGCAAGAGAAGATGAGCGTAACACTTGTA
The DNA here is from genome assembly GCA_021785005.1 of Actinomycetes bacterium. Lineage (GTDB taxonomy): Bacteria > Actinomycetota > Acidimicrobiia > Acidimicrobiales > Acidimicrobiaceae > Acidithrix. The sequence continues at coordinate 6,066 of JAJYGT010000157.1, read as the reverse complement.
AATCCGGGTACGAGGGCGATTTTGAAGTCCTATCGGATGTCAGCTTCTAAGGTACGCGAAGTGCTCGACTTAATTCGCGGTAAAGACATTATTACTGCACGCGATATTTTGATTTATTCAGAGCGCGGTGCTGCCAAAGTGATCTTAAAGCTACTTGCTTCGGCTGTGGCAAACGCGGAGAATAACGATAGTATTCCTGCCGACGAACTGTTTGTTTCGGCTTGTTTTGCGGACGAGGGTCCAACACTTAAGCGTTTTAAGCCTCGCGCGCGCGGCCGTGCTTCTCAGATCTTGAAGAGAACCAGTCATATTACCATTTATGTTGCAAGAATGGACTCGAGTCGAATCTCGGAGATTTCTCGGAAACGTTCGGCTGAAGCTACAAAGCGCGCGGAGCGACGATCTGTGCGAGTGAAGCGTTCAACCGGCCAAGGATTGTCCGGCGAAGAAGTGTCGCCAGAAGTCGAAATAATCGACGTTGTAGAAGCTCCGACTCCAGATACTGGCCTGATCGAAGCAGAAGTCGTTCAGGAAGAAGTTTCAGTTCCAGAGGCACTGGCACAAGATGATTCGCAAGAAGCGCAAGAGAGTGTAAACGCCGAGGCGTTAGACGCCGATGAAAGTGAGAACAAGTAATGGGTCAGAAAGTTAACCCGTACGGATTTCGTTTGGGCATCACGACGAAGTGGAAATCTACTTGGTACGAGGACAAATATTATAAAGAGACTGTTCTCCAAGACTGGAAGATTCGAAGTTTCCTTACTAAGCGTTTAGAGACTCTTCAACTTTCCAAAGTAGAGATTGAGCGCAAACGAGGAGACGTACGGGTAGATATTTACTCTTCCAAGGTAGGTCCTATTGTCGGACACCAAGGTAAGAAAATTGAAGAACTTCGTCACGACCTGGGCGTGTTGATTGGTGATGAGAAAGTTCAACTCAACGTTAAAGAAATCTCTCAGCCGGATTTAGATGCGGCACTTGTTGCGCAGAGTATCGCTGACCAGTTAGCGCGCAGAGTCAGTTTCAGACGTGCAATGAAGCGAGCGATGCAGTTAGTTGAGCGTGCTGGTGGGCAAGGAGTCAAGATCCAGTGTTCCGGCCGCCTGGGCGGAGCTGAAATGGCTCGTAAAGAACAATATCGTGAGGGTCGTGTTCCTTTGCATACATTGCGAGCCGATATTGACTACGGTTTTAGAGAAGCCCGGACAACCTTTGGTCGTATCGGTGTAAAAGTATGGATTTATAAAGGCGACATTGTTCCCTACAAAGTTCCAAGTCACACTGAGGTCACACCGGAAGCGCCAAGTCGGCCACGGCGCGTATCAGCTGGTGGTGGACGTCGCAACGTTGACGGTCGCGATAAGGTTTTAAGCCCAGCGTTGAGTGGTGAGGAGCAGTTGGAAAAATTGCTTGACCGATCGGAAGATCTAGAGAAGAAGGTGCGTCCAGACTCTCATGAGACTGCGCATTTCAAACGGGAGACCGATTAATTATGTTGATGCCCAAAAAGGTAAAGCATCGTAAAATGCAGCGAGGCCGACGTTCGGGCGTCGCTAAAGGCGGTACGGAGCTAAATTTCGGCGAGTACGGCATTCAGGCTTTAGAGTCAGGATGGCTTACCGCCCGGCAAATTGAGGCCGCTCGTGTGGCTATGACCAGGCATATTCGCCGAGGTGGACGGGTTTGGATTCGAGTGTTTCCAGATAAGCCCGTTACTAAGAAGCCAGCTGAAACCCGAATGGGATCCGGCAAAGGTAATCCAGAGTTTTGGGTGGCAGTGGTGAAGCCCGGTCGAATTTTGTTTGAAATTGATGGGGTCACTGAAGAGCTTGCCAGGGGTGCGCTGGAGCGAGCTATCCAAAAGCTGCCTTTGAAGGCGCGGTTTGTAATTCGTGATTCGTTTTCACATGAGAATGCGGGGTAGTGGCAAATGTCTAAGGCTTCAGAATTTAGAGAGTTTGGGGATCACGAATTAAAAGAGAGACTTGACGAAAATGTTAAGGAGCTTTTTAATCTTCGGTTCGATATTGCGACAGCACAAGTCGCCAACACTTCGCGCATCAAGAGCGTGAAGCGTGACATAGCGCGTATGCGTACAATTTTGAACGAACGTGCGGCAGCTGCTGCGAGTGCGAAGTAGGTAGGAATTAGCGATGTCTTTAGATGATGTAGATGTGAAACACGGTACCCGCAAGGTGCGCGAGGGCACGGTAATTTCTGACGCGATGACAGATACTGTTATCGTTGCGGTTATCGAGCGAGTTCGCCACCCAAGGTATCGCAAGACGGTGCAACGTACCAAGAAGCTTTACGCGCACGATTCGAAGTTCGAAGCGCGTATGGGAGATACTGTACGTGTTGAAGAAACCCGACCTTTGTCGAAATTAAAGCGATGGAGAGTTATAGAGATTGTGGAGCGCGCAAGGTGATTCAACAAGAAACCAGACTGAGAGTTGCTGACAACTCGGGAGCTAAAGAGGTGCTTGTTATCAAAGTGCTCGGTGGATCTCGACGTCGGTATGCAAGTATTGGCGATATATTTGTCGCTACGGTAAAAGACGCCATTCCTGGTGCCAACGTAAAGCGCGGAGATGTTGTCAAGTGCGTAGTTGTTCGGACCAAGAAAGAAAAGCGACGACCCGACGGCAGCTACATTCGTTTCGATGAAAACGCAGCGGTTATTATCAATGACGCGTTGCAGCCGAGAGGCACACGTATTTTCGGACCAGTGGGTCGCGAGCTTCGTGACAAGAAGTTCATGAGAATTATTTCGCTTGCACCGGAGGTGCTTTAGGATGAAAATTCGCAAAGGTGATAAAGTCAAGGTGTTGGCAGGTAAGGATAAAGGGCGTGAAGCTACTGTTTCTCGTGTGCTTCCTAAAGAAAATCGCTTGATTGTGGAGCGAGTAAATGTCGCTAAGAAACATTTTCGCCCGACCCAAACTGTGACCCAAGGTGGAATTATCGAAAAAGATATGCCTATTGACGCATCTAACGTGCAGATAGTTTGTAGCTCGTGCGGTCCTACGCGGGTTGGCTATGAGTTCGGTTCCGATGGTGTGAAAAAGAGAATTTGTCGCAAGTGTGGAGGCGATCTATGAGTACCGAGACAAAGGTAATTCCTCGTTTGAAGGTGAAGTTTGATACTGAAATTCGCTCTGCACTAAAAGACTCTCTCGGTTTGTCAAACGTGATGCAAGTTCCCCGCATGGAGAAGATTGTTATTAACGTGGGTGTGGGACGTGCGACCCAACAAGCTTCTTTGTTGGAAGGGGCATTACGTGATCTTGAGACTATTACAGGTCAAAAGCCGATTGTAACAAGAGCTCGCAAGTCCGTCGCCGCGTTCAAACTTCGTCAAGGCAATGCGATTGGTGCAAAGGTAACCCTGCGCGGAGATCGTATGTGGGAGTTTTTCGACCGTTTAGTCGCATTGGCGATTCCACGCATAAGAGATTTTCGTGGTTTGAATCCAAATTCGTTTGATGGTAAAGGAAATTACACCTTTGGTGTCATGGAGCAACTTATTTTTCCAGAGATTGAGTATGACAAAGTAGATGCGACTCGTGGCATGGATATAACCATTGTAACTACAGCAAATAATGATAATCATGGCCGAGAATTGTTATTGGCATTCGGATTTCCCTTCAAGAAAGAAGGTTAGATAAAAGATGGCTAAAAAAGCTTTGATAGAAAAGCAACAGCGAGCTGCAAAGTTCAAGGTTCGTGCTTATACCCGTTGTGGCAGATGTGGACGCACGCACTCGGTTTACCGTAAGTTCGGACTTTGTCGAATTTGTTTGCGCGTCATGGTTCACGCAGGCGAGATTCCCGGTGTCACCAAGGCAAGCTGGTAGGAGGACTTACTAACTATGATGACCGATCCAATAGCAGATATGCTGACCCGCATTCGTAATGCAAATACTGCTATGCACGAGACCGTGGTAATGCCAGGGTCAAAACTCAAGAGCGCGCTTGCAGATGTTTTGAAAAACGAAGGCTATATAGAAGATTTTTCTTTAAGCGAAATCGAAGGAAGGCCTGGTAAATTTCTTGAGATTCGCTTGAAATACTCGATTGAACGCAAAAGAGTTATTTCAGGTATTCAGAGGGTATCAAAGCCTGGGCTTAGAGTTTACTCACGAGCTGAAGCTGTTCCTCGAGTCCTCGGTGGCCTTGGTGTTGCAGTTCTTTCGACGTCCAAAGGTCTTATGACTGATCGCGAAGCACGCAAACAGAAAGTCGGTGGCGAGGTTCTTTGCTACGTCTGGTAGTAGCGCACCTCTGCATTAGAAGAGATTTGCATGAGAAGTAAAGAGATGAAGAATGTCCCGAATAGGTAAAGTAGCTGTGCCCGTTCCATCTAACGTTGCGGTTGAAATTACCGGTACGAATACGTTAGCGGTTAAGGGTCCAAAAGGTAGTTTGAACAGAGTTCTTCCCGGAGAGATTTCGGTCCGCCAGGAGAGTGACACGTTGGTGGTTCAACGTCCGAATGATGAGCGAATCTCCAGAGCTTTGCACGGTTTGTCACGGACTTTGGTGGCCAATATGGTTACTGGGGTCACGGCTGGATTTGTAAAAGAACTTGAGATACGGGGTGTTGGTTATCGTGCGGTTCCAAAAGGGCCTCGAGAGCTTGAACTGTTTTTAGGTTTTTCCCATACGGTACAAATGCTTGCCCCGGAGGGAATTACTTTTGAGGTACCTACGCCTACCAGGATATTGGTACACGGGATCGATAAAGAACTTGTTGGACAAGTTGCCGCGAATATTCGTAAAGTCAGGAAGCCCGAACCTTACAAGGGTAAAGGCGTTCGCTATTTGGGTGAAGTTGTCCACCTAAAAGCCGGTAAGACAGGTAAATAGTTTTAGGAATGTTTGGAGAATGTGATGTCAAATAAGAATGGCAACGGTCACGCATTACGTATTAAGCGTCATAAACGAGTACGGCGAATCGTAGTTGGAACACCCGAGCGACCGCGGTTGGCTGTCTATCGGTCTAATCGCCATATTATTGCACAAGTCGTGGACGATTCAACCGGAGTTACCATTACAGCCGCATCCACAATGGAGACTGCTTTGAAGGGTTTGGGAACTGGTAATTCCACAGCAGCAATTAAAGTTGGCGAGTTGGTGGCGGAGCGAGCCGTCGAAAAGGGAATTAAAGCCGTGGTTTTTGATCGCGGTGGGTTTCAGTATCACGGTCGAGTAGCGGCACTTGCTGATGCTGCGCGCAACAAGGGATTGGAATTTTAATTACAATGGCTGATGAAGTTTATGAAGAGAGAACTATAAAGGTCAATCGAGTTGCGAAAGTGGTCAAAGGTGGCCGTCGCTTTTCGTTTACCGCCTTAATGGTGATTGGTGATAAGAATGGCCACGTGGGTCTAGGTTATGGTAAGGCTAAAGAGGCCGGTATAGCTGTACAAAAGGGCATTGAAGAGGCACGTAAAAATCTTTTTAGCGTGCCCCTTGCCGGCGATACCATCATTCACCCCGTCTTAGGTGAGGCTGGGGCAGGACGAGTGTTGCTAAAACCTGCGGCTCCCGGAACCGGTGTAATTGCCGGCGGTGCAGCTAGGGCCATTTTGGAGATGGCTGGTATTCACGATGTAGTTTCTAAATCGCTCGGTTCATCTAACGCGATTAATGTTGCTCATGCCACGATCGCTGGTCTAAAGGATCTGAAGCGACCAGACGAGATTGCCGCGCTGCGGGGCAAATACCCTGACGAAGTTGTGCCTCGACCGATTTTCCAAGCTTATCAGGACAAGAAGAAGCACATCGAACAGGGAGTTGGCTAAAGATGGCAAAACCTAGCAGCGACGGAGAAAATAAACTAATTGTCAAGCAGATTCGTTCCTCAATAGGTACCAAACCCAAGCATCGTGCGACTCTAAAGGCGCTTGGCTTGCGAGGAATCGGCAAAGTAAACATTGTGCCAGATCGCCCTGAAATACGTGGAATGATTGCAAGAGTGCCACATTTAATTACAGTCGTAGAAAGCGCGTAGGAGTTTACCATGTTAAAACTACATGATCTTGTCCCAGCCGAAGATCGGAA
>JAJYGT010000126.1 GCA_021785005.1 Actinomycetes bacterium | reverse complement strand
TCTATCGGATAATCAAGCCGAAACTTTAGAAACTAAAAAGGGACATGAGATGTTTGAGAAAAGGAAGCAACGGAAACTTGAGGCTGCAGCGAAAGCGGAGGCTGCAAAGAAGGCTTCGGATGCTCTTGCCGCAAAGCTCAAACGTGAAGAAAAATATAAAGCCGCTTTCGCTAAATGGGAGGAAGATATTGATGAAATCGAGCAAGAGATTGCCATGTGCGATGGCGCCGTTGGAGGTCCGATCGATGAGTTAATTCTTAAACAAGGAGAGCGAGTCTTTGCGAGCATACAGAAAATCGATCTTCTAGAAAGCCGAAGTGTGCAGGGATACCCTGAAATGGTGGAGACGGACACTGGAAAGCTACACATCACTAACCAAAGAATCGTGTTCCAGGGCGAATCCAAAACTCTCGAATCGCTGTTCTCGAAGCTTGTGGGCGTGCAATATCTAAAAGAGGAGGTGGTCGTCTCCGTAACTAACCGTCAAAAAGCCACGACCGTGAAGATTAACAACGACGTTATTCCTCTTGTAAAGCGTCGGGTTGATCTCGCCCTGGCCGCGTTTCATGATAAGTTGGACGAGCATAAAGTCTTATTGGAATCTGAACTCGCTGAGCTACTATCGAATAAACCTAAAGCCCCGCGCGGTTTCGACGAGAGCTCAACGCCGAAACCATAGACGCGAAACGGGACAAGTTTTAGGACAAGTTTTAGAGCCTTCGACACCATACGCGAGCCTTTAGGCAATTCTATAAACCATGTCCGACCTGCGCTAACGCGTCGCGCGCTAGCGTCAACATAATGCGGCGCTAGTTTCCTAAACCATGTGCGCAGGTCCGAATCCTGCCGGGGGCACGGACAAGATTTATATGACGATGCCGATCCGGGTCGATAACCCCGTGATAAAAATGTCTCAATTGAGGCGTGGGGATCCCGCGCGCTTGGTGCTTGGCTGTCAATTGATAAAGCAGGGGCCACCTTGTCAACCCGTACTTCGGTCGATAACGATTCCTCGTCAACAATTTTGAGAATGCTTCGGTCATAGCCGTTGCGTATCCCAGGGGTTGGCCTGAACCAGTCGTGCTGTTGAAATCAGTATGCCAATGCCCAGTCGTATCGATTAGACGAGCCTACGGTCGCAGCGTAGTGATGACTCCAAGGTCTGTGAGTTCGCTCCGGTAGTGGAATAAGCCTTCATAAGAGATTTTTCAAAATTAAATGACGATGCTAAAGACACTCTCATTGGTAAGTTCAGTCGGTTATTTTTTGGGTTTGAACGTCGTATTTCCTATTGTAGCTGACGTCTAGCAACGTTGTCTAACCCGTGGTTGGGATTTTCGCGATGAGGTCCTCTGGGTTGGTACAGCCAACGACCCATTCGTCTTGATCTTGGTCATTGAGCGTGATCCGTACGCCTCGTGGCGTATCGTGATGCACTACGGCAAAGACTTTTTTGTGGGCACCTCGAATGGTTCCGACCTCCACAATTCCAAATACTCTAGTGCCAGATCGAAATCCAAGAAAATCGGCCGCTTCGTGCGCGTTGTTAAGTAATTCGACGCTTTTTACAGCGGAAACCGGAACCCGTAGATCACCATGGATTCCTTCTGCTTTTTCTACTCCACTGAGATGCAAGACCAGTTCATTGCCCTCGATACGTAATTCTGCCATGTTGTACCCTCCGCGTGAGTAACATTATCACTTATGTGAATATCGAATAGGCGCTATTTGATGTTGCGCTCTGATCCGCTTTCGCATCCAATACGCCTTCGGATTGTCGAGGCTTTTCTGGCGAATAGAACGCTTACGACTTCGACACTTGCGGCCGAACTCGACGATGTGCCAGCTGGAAGTATTTATGGACACATGTCGCTATAGGTTAAGGTCGGTATCTTGACGGTCGTAGACGACGACGTATTCGTGTGGTACCCGCTAGCGCACCTATGGTTTGAATCTTATGGCCGCACAGATCAACGCGGCTTCAAGTTCGAGTATGACTTGCGACGAGCACCCCGCGCGCTTATGGCTTTTTTCGCTAGCCTCCTCGCGGATGTTGAACGCCACGTTGCGATAAATGCGTTGAATCTAGACGCAGATGGCGTTGGCTGCCGAATGGCTGCACTTTGGCCGACAGATTCTGAATTGACTGAATTTCTAGGAAATCTTGTGAGCTTAATTTAGCCGCTTCTGGGAAGTGCACTCAGGAATGGGCGTAGGCGTCGCATTGTAATTCGCATAGTTCTTCTTGGATCTCAGACACAGTAGAGATTTCGTATCTATTGCTACCTACTGATTTGGTCATAGTATTATTTCGTTAGCTGGGGGCGACCATTGGTTCACGTACTAGACGGTTGTTACTTTGACGGTCGTATAATACTTGGTGTTAGCCACCTTTTGTACTGTCTTTCGCGATAGCTGATTCTAATATTAGTTATTGTTCGAGGTGCCAGATTTATGAGTGTTTGAATGGTCGAGAATCCCCGCCACACAATCGGAAATAGGAATTTGGATTTGGTCGCTACGCACTTGAGACGAATTTGGCTTTCTTCGACTTAATTACAGGGGGTCAGGCTATGTCAGTAGAAGTACACGTCGATGCGCGAGTCACACAGGGACAACTTGTTTCTTTTTCTAAGGGTGTTGATGCGTATCTAACCTTTGCGCGAGATCATGGATATACCGTGCCAAAAGTCCTACAAGGACTTTCTGGTCCTATGAATTCGATTCGACTTATATATCAATACGATGACCTTTGCGCATACGAAGAACACGAAGCCCGTACGCTTGTAGACGTTGATTATGCAGAGGCGGCGTCCGCAATGAAGTGTATTGAGGGATCGGTCTTGTATACAATTTTTCGAGAGGTCGCACGAGAAGTTGTAAAATAGTTGTCCAATGCGGAGTAATTCTCCGAGCTCGCGTCCTTAACGTCTTATGAGATTTACGCTCGAAGCGTAATTGCACGGCGGTTCTTTCGTGCAAGATTACGAGCCGATTTCTGGTAGCGATAGTGCAATTCATTTGATTTAGAGTGAGCACTCGATGGTCAAGCGATTTGTCGGGTACCTACATTCAAGACGTGCACAGACTCTATTTGATGAGTGAGCTCATTTTTTGAAATACGCTGTTTCAAGGACGTATTTGGGTGTTTATAACTTCGGTTAGCGTTTAGTGGGTGATTCTCAGTTGTAGTAGTTGTAGAAGGATATGAGAGATTTGCACTTTTAAAGTGGTGAAGGTTACCATTTTGCGTTGGCGTGATGGAATCAGATCACAATTTGAACGTGGGACATTTCATTTTTGTGTCTGTTTAGCGCAAATTAGAGCAAGTGAGCTCGCGCTTCGTTAGGGTTGAGTCCGAAGCTGCAACTTTCTACCTTTTGCAAATGACTGCGACTTCGAAGCGTTTTTGACTTGAATCTGAAGGATATTGATTATGAAAAGTGGGATATCGGCGAACAGGAAAGACGATTTTCCGGGTTGGTACCAAGAAGTCATCGCTAAAGCGGAGCTTGCCGACAATGGGCCCGTGCGCGGGACGATGATAATTAGGCCGAATGGTTTTGCAATTTGGGAATTAGTACGAGACGAGTTAGATCGTAAAATTCGTGAAGCAGGTGCTAGAAATTGCTACTTCCCAATGTTCATTCCTCAAGCATTTCTCAGTCGCGAAGCGGAACACGTTGAAGGTTTTAGTCCAGAATTAGCCGTTGTAACGATTGCTGGGGGTGCGGTTCTCGAGGAACCGATCGTGGTTCGACCTACTAGTGAAACGGTAATCAATTCGAGTTTTTCAAAGTGGATTCAGAGTTACCGGGATCTTCCGATGCTGCTGAACCAATGGGCGAATGTAGTGCGATGGGAAATGCGCCCCCGGCTTTTCTTGCGTACGACTGAGTTTTTGTGGCAAGAGGGACACACCGCGCATGCTACAAAAGAGGATGCTTCAAAATACGCACGAATGATCCACGAAGATGTCTATCAACGCGTCTATCATGATAGCCTTGCAATTCCGACGATAGGCGGTCTAAAGTCGGACATGGAGAGATTCGCAGGAGCCGTATCCTCCTACTCGCTCGAAGGCGTGATGGGAGATGGCAAGGCCCTCCAAATGGCGACTACCCATGAATTGGGGCAAAACTTTGCCAAGGCATTTGAAACAACATTTTCCACGTCACAAGGAACTACAGAGTATGTTTGGCAGACATCATGGGGCGCTAGTACGCGCTTGATGGGAGCGATAATTATGGTCCACGGAGACCAAAACGGACTGAGACTTCCACCGGCAATTGCACCTACGCAGGTGATGTGCGTTGTTGTGCGCCAAGGTGAATCCGCGTTAATGGAAACTGTAAATGCGGTATATGAAAAGATGATTGCATCTGGAATTCGTTGTGCTGTTGATTCAGATATCAATGTGCCATATGGTAGGCGAAGTATTGGGCATGAAATAAACGGCATTCCTATCCGACTCGAGTTCGGACCGCGGGAATTTGAGAATGGAGTTGCGACCATAATTCGTCGCGACACTGGTGCACGCGAAGAATGCAGATTTGACGACCTAATTGCGCGCTGTAAAGTATTGCTTGATACGATTCAAAAGCAACTTTTTGATGAGGCGCATCAACTTATGCGCGGTTCCCTAGAAAACGCGTCCTCACTTGACGAAGCTCGCGAGATTGCATCTCAAGGTCGTTGGGCTGAGATTGATTTTGATCTAATTCGCGACGCGGAGAAGTATGGGAAACTCGGAAGTGGTTTGAGCACTCGAAACTTACATCGAAGCGACGGGTCACTTCCACTTTCGACCTCTGAGTCCGGATTGCGGGCCTATGTCGCTAAGGCATACTAATACCTGTTGAAGTCGGGTTGGCGACGCCCAGTCGTTGTTTTTTAGAACATCATAAACACGACGTAGCAGAGGTAGGTTTTGGCATCGGCTTGATTATGGAAACGCGACTTCCTCGGACCACATTCATTAGCGGCGTGGAAGATAACACTAAATTATCCGGCGTTTGCCTGGGTAGATGAGTGTTCGTTGGTTTCTACTGGGAGTCCAAGGAGTTGCCACTCCGGCATGCCGCTAGCGAGGCGCCGTGTTTCATAGCCGTGCGCGCTTAGAATTTCTAAGGCTTGTGGGGCAAGTACGCAAAAAGGGCCGCGACAATAAGCAACTATGAGCGACGACTTTGGAAGCGTATCGACCACAGCCTCAATTTCTCCCAGCGGTACTGAAATTGCACCAGGTATGTGCGCGTGAGCATATTCATTGGTAGGTCTGACATCAAGAATGATAACGTCGCCGGTCTTGGTACGCTGCAAAAGTTCTTCGTGGCTAAGTGGTTCGAATGAATCCCTGGCTGTGAAGTATTCGCTTACAACCTGATCAACTTCGGCAACTCTAGCTCGAGTAAGGGTGCGAAGCGAGGCGAGTAGGTCAGACACCCCAAGAGATGCATTTTGGTAAAAAACCTTTGTACCTTGTTTGCGAGATTCGACGATTTTAGCTTGCTTGAGTACCTGGAGATGAGACGACGTATTTGCTATGGTCATACCCGTTATGCGTGCGATTTCTTCAACCGGATATTCTGTCTGGGCTAGGAGTTCGAGAATTTCTATACGTTTAGGACTCGCGATTGCGCGAGCCGTGTTCGCGAAGGCCTCGTAAAACCGATCCTTTGCTTCGCGTGCCTCCATGTGACCTCCGTCAGTTCGACTGTTGATACAAGCTACACCAAATTCTTTATAAATAAATCACCACGGAATCAGCCGAAACATTTTAAGTTGACCTATAGTCTAGTAATCAATTGAATAATAGATAAGAGTTTGCTTGAACCTTTTAAGTGGAACTAGGCAATATGACTGAAGGTTCCAAATGAAACTTAGGGATAATCAAAAAATCGTCCTGGGACTGCGAAATAACCTGGCACAATTTGTTCTTTTAGTCGCGGTGAACGCTTTAGTGGGTGGCATGTTGGGTCAAGAGCGAACCGTGCTGCCTCTTATTGCCAAAGAAATATTTCATGTGCATGCCTATTCGGCTGTTTTAATGTACATTGTTGCATTCGGGGTCATAAAGGCAATTACAAATTTCTTTGCCGGTGCTGTCTCTGAACGAATTGGTAGGAAGCCGGTTCTCATAGCTGGCTGGATTATTGGAATACCGATTCCATTCATGCTCGCGTATGGTTCAAGTTGGGATTGGATTATCGCGGCCAACGTTTTTCTGGGATTGAATCAGGGTTTGACGTGGTCCACGACCGTGATCATGAAAATCGACTTGGTTGGCCCGCAAAAGCGTGGCCTCGCGATGGGTCTAAATGAAGCTGCTGGATACGGTGCGGTAGCGATTACCGCCTTAGCGACAGGATTTATTGCTTCTAGGTACGGCTTACGACCAGATCCTTTTTACCTAGGCATGGTCTTTGTTGCTCTGGGGCTGGGGATATCGGTCGCGTTTGTTCGCGAGACTCGTTTACACAGTGTGAGCGAGGCTAGAACTCACGTCGGCGTAGGACATGCAGCAAATTCGGACTTGAAAATGTCAGAAATAGTGCTGCTGACAAGCTTTAAAGAAAAGGCTCTTTCGGCCGCAAGCCAAGCCGGTTTGGTGAACAATTTAAACGATGGAATGGCTTGGGGAATGTTTCCGATACTTTTCTCGCGCGAAGGTCTTTCAGTTGGGAAAATTGGTGTATTGGTCGCGCTTTATCCAGCTATATGGGGACTCGGTCAGCTTTTTACGGGTGCACTGTCAGATCGTTGGGGCAGGAAATGGCTAATCTCGACGGGTATGTTTACTCAGGCGCTGGCAATTGTTTGGATCAGTCTCGTGCACGGGTTTGGACTCTGGGCCGTGGGCTCGATTTTTTTGGGGTTTGGTACTGCAATGGTTTACCCCACATTGCTTGCAGTCATTGGTGACGTAGCTCATCCAAAATGGCGAGCTACGTCCGTTGGTATTTATCGCTTATGGCGTGATTTCGGTTTCGCATTAGGTGCGATTCTCGCAGGTTACTTTGCAGATACACTTGGTTTGCTACCGGCTATTTGGATTGTTGCGTTCATCACTGCATTTTCAGGAGTGGTTGTGGCATTTAGAATGTATGAGACCCATAAACGCTAACTATTTTTTGTAAAACTAGATTGTGACGCATTTTGACGATCTTGACCAAAACGCGTCACAAATTCCGTGACCTCGCAGTGGGTAACACAAAAAACATCAACACTCACGACGGATAAATCTACCCGGGATTGTTCAAAGAATGTTGACGGCTCGAGCCGCAACGATTATGACTGTCAACATGGAGATTACTGATTCACCCGACATCAATGCTTTTGCAGCCGACGAAAGCGGCATCGTGTCTGTAGGGCTAAATGCCGTAGCATTTGTTAGTGCCACATATAGATAATCTAAAAAGTTTGGCGACCAGTTGCCCGGCGCGAGGCTTGGTTGAGTCATTTGTGGAAACAGGAAGTCAGGGTTTCTTTCATGATGAGTATTGCGCTTAGCAGGACCTCCCCGGTCTAGTTCCCAAAACCAAAGTCCAAAGACAATTATGTTGGTAAACCACACCGCGAGCGCAGCGTATACCAACGTTTTCGCGTTCACATTTGCTGAGTTGAGAAGGCGGTAAACCAACAACGCAAGCGACGCAAAATTTGCCAAATTTACAAGAGCGATCAATCCGATCGCGAGGAATCTTAATGCTTTGGTTTCGTGGACTTCGCGATATGGATTTAAGATACTGAGTGGTAGCAAAAGTACCAGTTCTAGGGCAGGTATTAGGTATCGGGGACCAATGATCAAAGTGTTAGGGAGTACTACATATAGCACCACGGCAACTGTAACACTAAGCGATGCGGGCCAGCGTGGCTCAGGCTTGGTACGCCCGTGGTTGCCACTCGCTGAAGCTGCTTTATTGATATGTGTTCTTTTAGAAACGGGCATGTGTTAATTGCGAGTTTAGCCCCTAGATTGCGTGGGAACCTGCAAGTTTTTTGTAATGATGCAAGTGATACCGATTTATGGCAATCGCGAATATCCGTTTGAAGTTTTCCATAAAAAATACTTTTCCAGCGCCCGCTTGCCGGGATCATAGCTTGGAACTGGGAGCAAAAGCTCGAACTTGCGTGGCTTGAATAGGTGGTCGGATAGCATAATAATTTCGGCTCTATTGACCTTCATGTGGATCAACTCGCCCGTTCGTATGGAAGTTTCAGATCGATTGGTCCACAGGAAAGCATCACCAACGCCAGAGTCGCCTCTGCAGAATGCAACCCATAGCATCTAGCAA
>JAJYGT010000054.1 GCA_021785005.1 Actinomycetes bacterium | reverse complement strand
GCTAAAGATTGCCCGTTACGTATCGTCCAGTAATTCGCGGCTTTGTTTGAAAAATGACTCTTATTATTCTTTGTGGTCATGATTACTCGGACCAATTACCTTTTAGAAGAATTCTGAAACATTGGTTATGTCGAATTTTCATTCATGGATCAGATTTTTAGGAGTCGACTGATCGTTATTGTGATAGATTCGATCCTGCCAAGTCGTACTTAGTCCATTCCGAGCGAGAATTAAAGCCAAAAGGGATGCTATTGCGCGAAGCGTTTTTGAAAGTAATTGGTTACTGCGTTATCTTCTTAGTTCTTTGGGTTGTGTTCGACCAATGCGTACGAGTCGCTTGTAACCAGTAAACGCGCCTATAGCAATTCCAGCTGCCAAGACTCCCAGGAAAACTGAGGTAATGAAATGAAATACAGAAAGGGCGGTTCCAACGGCAACGGCTGCTACTGCCAATAACCCGATCAGTTTTAGGATTCGAAAATTTTTCATGTGTCCTTCTTTCCGGCGGACCGTTTTGGAGCAACAGAATTGGCGACTTGCGCCAAACATAATTATAGACATTGTTGAAGACTAACTTGAAATAGTCCTGGTGGAACGCCGTGCGTGGTACTTGGAAAATTATGTTTTCAGGTGCTTCAAGATGTAAAAGGACGGTCTCATCAACGGCCACGAATAAACGCATAAATTTGGCCATTGGGAAACACAAGTTACATGGCCCTAAATGTGCAGTTCTCAATGACCATCAACAGACTGAGACCTATTTATCAACAGCTTGGCAAAAAAACAGCTGCACACCTTTTTTTCTCGCTACTTGGCTACCACCTTTATTCCGCTATCACCATGACCTTTGCCAATGCACAAGACCAAAGATCAATATCAACAATTATGACCGAGCCCAAAACCCATTCCAGGCTCACAGTGATGCTCATTGACGATCAGGCCCAGACGCGTCACCTTTGCATCTGCTCTGTGTCAGATCAGGTTCAGCGAAATATCTATAAAATTCTCGGAGTAAGGGATCCTTTCTGGAGACAAAAAAAGATAGTTGCTCAGATGTAGTGCCCGAAATACTGACCTCTTTCTTCGCTGGATAGGGATAGCTTGTCCAGGATTCGAAACTTGGGTTAGGATCTGCCTGTTCACCGATGGGAACTATTGTCAGCGCCAACCTATGGTAAAATGATGCGTAACTCCAACTTACCATTTGGTCCAAGCCCCATCGCAACTTTGCCTTGTTTTTGCATTACGATGTTTAGTCAACAGTGCCCGTATGTTGCCCTACCCAGCTATCCCTCGCCCCTTAGCGCCTTGTTGCTGGCAGTGTCAACGTCTCTTCACGAATTGGCCTACCGATAGTGCGTGGGTACTTTTCCCGGGAGGTCATACCGGAGAATTACGCCTCCCGCGTGCGCCGATGGGCTTTGTTGGCTGAATGGCGGGTTTCTTTTTTTTGGAACAGTTAAATTAGACGACCTCATGTCGTATCAAAGAATTGTAGGCATGATTTAAAAGACAAGCATTATTTAAAAGAATTGAAATTGCGTTTTAAAAAGTATTAAACGAATACTCAGTTTGGCTGAGAATTATAGAGTACATTTTGCTAAAAGGCGTGTTTCAAGGTCAAGTATACGTTATTGCCCGCTAGTGCGCCAAATCGATCCCACTCTAGTCAATTGATGCTTGCACAAAACCAAGCACCGTTGCATTTGTGTAATTATTGTAGTGTTTTGGTGCAAAGGTGGTCAAAATGGGCTGGTCAACAGTGAACAACGTTCCCGTTAGCATTGACACGATGCTGTTACTTACAGACGGCAGTGTTATGGCGCACAGCTTGGCTTCGTCAAACTGGTACCGACTGATTCCAGACAATACAGGGTCTTATGCAAATGGTACCTGGAAGCAGACGGCTTCCATGCTCAACGACTCCACGCTGACTGCAACCATGAATGGCCCAAGCTATGGACCCGTCTTTTTCGGTTCGGCTGTGCTTCAAGACGGAACCGTGCTTGTCTATGGAGGCGAGTACAACGTCCAGTACTCCTCTACAAGTAATCCAGTCGAAACCCTTGAAGTTCAGCTCTACGATCCAGTCATAGATGCATGGTCGATCCTTCCTACTCCTCCAGGCTGGAATAGCATCGGTGACCCAGCATCGGCGGTACTAGCGGATGGACGCGTATTGTTCGGCAATTCAAACAACGCTGCGATGGTCTTGTTTGACCCACAGACACAGGCCTATTTCTTCACAACGGCCAAGAATGATAGTTCGTCAGAAGAGACCTTTACGCTTCTTCCCACCGGAGACGTTTTGGCTGTCCAGTGTTCGAACGGAACTAATGCCGAGCTGTATACTCCATCGACCGACGTATGGCTTCAGATGGGGAGCACCGGCGTTGGACTGCCACAGTCCTGCCCAGGACTCGTTTCCGAAATCGGACCGGCTATTTTAATGCCCAACGGAAACGTATTTGCGATCGGTGCCTCCGGCAACACGGCTATTTATACACCGGGTGCTGCCGGCGTCGCGGGAACCTGGGCGAACGGCCCAACGTTAGTCGATACAAGTAACAATACGCTTTATCCGATGGATGCGCCGGCGGTTCTTTTGACGGATGGAAAAATTTTACTCACTGCGAGTCCAAGCCCACCTTGTAATTATCCCGGACCGACGACCTTCTTTCTGTATGACCCTGCGACCAATAAAGCGACGATCTCGACAGCTCCTTCGAACAATGGTGCCCCCTGCTTTGAAGGTCGATTCCTTTTGCTGCCTTCGGGCGAGGTTCTCTATTCCAACCAGTCAGGCACGATCTCAATTCTTGCATCGGTGGGCGGCGCACAGGCTAGCTGGGCACCTACGATAACCAGCAGTCCGAGCACACTTATCCTGGGTCATACCTACCAAATATTCGGTACCCAATTCAACGGTGTTTCACAGGCCTGCAGTTACGGTGATGACGCACAGATGGCAACTAACTACCCGATCATGCGGCTCCAGGATGCAAACAATAACATCTACTACCTCCGAACGGCGAATCATTCAACGATGGGGGTTGCAACAGGTGTCGCAGAAATTGTCAGCACGTTTGTTTCGATACCAACGGACATTCCTTCAGGTCAATACAACCTGTTTGTTATTGCGAACGGAATTTCGTCAAAACCTTTCGCTGTCACGGTGGGCACTCAAGACCTAATCGTTCGTCTTGAAATGTCTAATTACACCTTCGGTGAGGTAACAGCCCAGCAAAATCTAACAGGTGCCGGTAATTTCGACAAGGCTCTTTACATAGAAATCGAAGGGTTCAGCCAAAATGATATTGGTAGTGTAGTCCCAAGTGTGGTGCCACCCATCAACGGGCTTACCTATGCATCAACTGGCCCAGGTTCTCCATCGGATCCCACCTTGCCCGCGGATCAGCCGCAGCGCTGGACCTTCCCGTTTCAAGCACAGTTCAACGGTACCGGCATGTTCACCGCTAGCAACCAGACGCTTGTCGTTAATGCGCAATTCACAACGGCAGCAGGGAAGCACGTACAGGGATATGCGCAGATTGTGCTCCAGCAGACGCCTAACCCCTATATGTTTCATGGAGGCACTACAGCAGGAGCCGAGTGGTACCTAAGCATTGATATTAAGGTTTTTCAGCTCAAGGCCGGTGACGGACTTTTTGGTTTGACGGCCGACCAAGGAACCAGTCCCCAAAACGGAGCTACTGCCTGGATTCGAAAAACGATCGACAATCTCAATCAGGACGTCGCTGGACTTGGACCAGTTTTCGATGGGCTCCCGTCGGATGAAAACACGGCGGCGTTGAATCTGCTCCAGACTGACAACGCTGGAAAGAATATCTACAACTTCGCTCTAGCTCGGGTTCGCTACCAAGATACACAGTCAGCGCCCAAAGTTAGCGTATTCTTTAGGATGTTTGCCGCGCAGCAGGTGGCCACTACCTTTGATCCGACCACGACATACAAGTCCTACACCGGCGGTTCGACGTTAGTGCCTGTGCTTGGTGTGCAGGGGGACGAAATTGTGACTATTCCCTTTTTTGCTGCTCCGCGCGTTGATGTGTCCAAGCCATTGAGCGGACAAACTGACCCAAAAAATACTCATACTATACTTCCCGATCCGCATGGCGCTGTAGTTGATACCTTCTACGGTTGTTGGTTGGATATCAATCAGCCCAACGACTTGCGATTCCCCGATCGGATGGTAGCAAATACGACTACTGATTACGCGTATGGGCCATACGGATCCTTCGACAACCTTGTCTCGATACTACAACTTACGCGCAGTCAACATCAGTGCCTGGTTTGTGAGGTGTCTTTCACGCCCGATCCAATCACGGTCGGCGATGATCCGTCGAACACGGACAAACTTGCCCAGCGCAACCTAGCGTTTGTATCATCGGCTAACCCTGGCGTTGATCCATCGCGCCTCATTCCTCAAACATTCGAACTGAGGCCTTCGCCGACGACCTTCAAACTTGACCAGAAACCAGACGAACTCGTAATCGACTGGGGCAATGTGCCACATGGTAGCGTGGCACAGATTTATCTTCCGGGAACGACTGCCAGTGCCGTATTGGCTTGGGCAGGAAGGCTTTACACCACCCACAATTTGAAGGCATCAGACCTCCATACGATTCAGATGGACACAGGAGGAACCACCTACATCCCGATTCCTAGGGGAACCGCAGTAAATTTCGCAAGCCTCCTTTCGGTTCAACTACCCGCGGGCGTGAAAAAAGGTGATATTTACGAGGTCGTTGTACGCCAGATCACTAGCGAAGATTACTCGGCTTTCGGGATCCAGGAGATAAAGCAGAATCTGCGCGCACAAGCACAGGCTGAGCCTGTTCCTGACCGATATGCCTGGCGTCATACCAGTGGCATTTTTAGGCTGACAATTCCTGTGGATACCAAGACCGACCTGCTCGAGAATGAGGCGCGTTACTACGCTATTGTTCAATTTATCGCCAATTCAATTCCGACGACAAGCCGCTGGTTCCCAATTTTTGAGCGCTATTTGAAGCAAATTGCAGGACGGGTGAAGGGCTTTGGTGGTAGTCCGGGACTGATCCCACCGTCGGGCATCGGTGAATTGCCAGGCGATTGTCAAAAAACCGAGCCGTGCGAAAGCAAACGCATAACCGAATTTACAGGCAAAGTTTCGGGGCTGATCTACGACCACTTCGGCGACTTTGAGGGTTTTGCTCTCGAAGAGGGCTGTGGCCAGGTGCGACGTTTCCGAAGCAGAGAATGCCGCATAGCCCGAGTCCTACAAAATGCCTGGAATGATCGAGCAACCATCGTCGTCTTGACTAGTCCCTGTGATGAGTCCTGTCCAGTCGAAATTATGGTCGGAGGTAAACCGCCGGACTGTTGCTAAGGTTTCGCGGGTAATTAATTTTTTTGGTTCAGGCGTTTCTTGGCGGATGGCGTAACGGATATTAAGTAAATTTTGCAACGACGCGTTGCCAACGAATAGTTTGGTGGTGACGTCGTCGGGTAAATGAGCGATTTGACCTTGGTACGATCATAACGTTTGTCTTTGTATATGAAATCGCGAAAACACCGAGTTCGATATTCCTTTAGCTAACATTTGGGTCGGCGGACCACATTCTCACCTCAATTTGAGTTGTAATCGATTGCGAACCCTGGACAGTTACCCAATAGTGATCTCGCTGCAAATTCATCACCTTTAGCCCGATATTTCGTTTTATGCCATGTGCGTTATACGAAGACAAAACTTGCATTGTCGCTGGATCATACATTTGGGAGCCGATCAGGGTGATATGCGCAAAGGTGACGTAGTGGTAATAAGTGTGCAAATTGACTTGATTATTTCTGTATAAAAACCTACATATTCACGATTGATGACAAGTGTTTGTAACGTCAATCTCGTGAGTACATGTGCTTTAACTATTCCACTTGCCCAAAAATATTTACTTGCTCGCTTCTTGAGATATTATCCAATCATTATCGAGGCAGCAGTCACTCGTTTTACATTAGACAAACTGACTTTTAGCAACATAGAGATATAAAAGGTGGGAAGATCTTTTTTGTGAGTGTATTTCAATTAACTGAAGAACAAAAGCAATTTCAAAAATCATTACGAGCGTTTGCCAACGATAAGATCGCTCCGCGCGCACAACAGGTAGACCAGACTGGCGACTTTCCATGGGAATCGTTTCGCGATTGTGTAGCTATGGAACTCCCAGCTCTAGGTATGCCATCTCAATATGGAGGCTTAGGTGCCGATCATGTGACGCAAGCGGTGATGGTAGAAGAGATCGCCAGAGCGTGCGTATCGACTTCACTTACGGTGCTCATTTCCAAGCTTGGAATGATTCCGCTGATTTACTGGGGATCGGAGTACCTAAAAGCCAAATATATACCACGAGTTGTCTCTGGCGAATCGCAAGCATCTTATGCGCTTTCTGAGGCCGATGCTGGGTCTGATGTCGCCTCAATCAAAACGACAGCGACAAAAATCAAGGATTCTTATATTTTAAACGGATCCAAATATTGGATCACCAACGCGGGAATATCAGATACCTATACGGTTTTTGCAAAGACAGATCCAAATCTTGGACACAAGGGCATAAGTGCATTCCTGGTAGAGGCGTCTTGGGGCGTAAAAGTCGCCAAGCTTGAGAACAAACTTGGGCTACGAGGGTCCCCAACAGGAGAAATAATCCTGGATAACGTAGAAGTACCTGGGCAGAATCTGATTGGCCAAGAAGGCGACGGTTTTTACATTGCAATGGGTACTCTAGATCGTTCGCGACCAACGATTGGCGCTCAAGCAGTTGGTATTGCCCAAGGTGCCCTCGACTATGCGGTAGATTATCTTAAGTCGCGAACACAGTTTGGACATCCGATTTCTGACTTTCAAGGGTTGCAGTTTATGGTAGCAGACATGGCGACCAAGATCGAGGCGGCGAGAGGTTTGGTTTATCGGGCCTGCTCATTGATTGACAATGACCCAGATCACGAACTTTCTAAGATCGGAGCCATGGCCAAGATGTTTGCATCAGATACTGCGATGTCGGTTGCGATCGACGCTTTACAACTACTCGGTGGCTATGGATATACGAAAGATTTCCCAATGGAGCGATTTATGCGTGACGCCAAAATCACTCAGATCTACGAAGGCACGAACCAGATTCAAAAAATTGTCATCTCCAAGAAAATTTTGGACCATCATTAGAGGCAACACATTTGCCGTCTAATTTTTCGGGAAGTTGCGCTGGTTTATTAAAACTTAGATGTCGACTTCTGCGGCATCGGATTTTGTCTGAAATATCGAGTACAAATCTTCAAAGACATCGCTTGGCTCCGACCAAATTTTCGCATCCTTACCCGCTACTATCGCGTTCCAAACTCGTTCTGGAGTCATGGGCATGTCGATGTGGAGAACTCCTAGATGAGAAAGTGCGTCGATCACTGCGTTTTGAACCGCTGGAGTAGAACCTACAGTTGCAGATTCGCCAATACCCTTTGCACCCAAAGGATTGAGTGGAGATGGTGTCTGGGTGTTTTCAACTACGAAGTTGGGCATTTCAGCAGCGGAAGTTACTAAGTAGTCTCCGAGCGAAATATTTTTTGGGTTGCCAAATTCGTCAAAAAGAAATTCTTCATAGAGTGCCTGTCCGATTCCTTGTGCGATCCCACCGTGCTGCTGTCCGGCGACAACGAGTGGATTGACGACAGTGCCGCAGTCATCGACTGCAAAATGACTAATTGGAGTCACTTTTCCAGTTTCTGTGTCTACTTCGACTACGGAGATATGTGCTCCGAATGGAAAGGTTGCTCCACTTTGGTTAAAGTCGCCATTATAAACAAGAGGCGTAGCGTTTTTTTGTGCCATTTCACGAAGTTGCACCCATGACAAAGAAAAACTTGGGCTACCCGCAATTTCGAGTCCTCCGTCTGCACCTAGTTGAACATCGTCGCGGTTAGCTTCAAAGTGATCTGCTGCAATAGTTTTGGCTATTTCCAAAACCTCTAACGCTGCCTGCTTTACCGCGGTGCCACCGAGTTGTAGTGAGCGAGATCCACCAGTGCCACCCCCTCGAGGTACGAGTTTGGTATCTGACTGGATGAATTCAATATCTTCGAGCGGAATTCCAAGTGCGTCGGAAACCAACATCGAAAATGTGGTGGCGTGACCTTGACCGTGACCCGAGGTTCCCACTTTTATGATCGCTTTGCCACCTTCAGTAATCTCTACTGAACCAAATTCGCTTGAACCGCCGCCCGCAGTAACTTCCACGTAACAGCTAACGCCAATTCCTAAAAGCACGTGCTCATTCGCGCTTATCCGTCGCGCTTGTTCGATTCGTAAATCTTCATAGTGCGCGATTTCGGCAACTCGGTTTAGTGCAGATCG
>JAJYGT010000171.1 GCA_021785005.1 Actinomycetes bacterium | reverse complement strand
CAGGGAGACTTTGAAGATTTACAACTGATCGTAAAGATCTTCCAATTAATCTTTGGATCTCAAGAGTTCGCCCAGACTGCTTACCTTTTGATGCTTCTCGTGTTGATCTTTCCGGAGTCGATCCAGGTAGCAGCGAGTACTCGGCCGTTACCCATCCTTTACCAGTTCCCCGAAGCCAAGCTGGTGCACGATCCTCAACTGATGCTGTACACAAAACTTTTGTTTTACCCATGGTAATTAACGCTGAACCTAAAGCCATTTCTGTAAAATCGCGCTCAAGCATGGCCGGTCGCAAGTCATCAGCTTCTCGATCAAATGACCTCATTAATAAATACCACCTTTAATTTTCTAATTTTCAAGTCTCAGCAAGCAAGCAACCTATAGATGAGTCGCGTCGTAGCTTCATGTGTAGACCCGTTGCAATAAACGCGATACCAAAAGCACTCGATGTCAAATTCTCAGATTCTTTTCAGACTAGCAGCTGCATGTGAGAAAAATTAATAAATCACCATGGCCGTAAGACGTTCTTCAAATCTATCCCTAAAAGATTTTTTCCAATGCGTTTGAATTCTTCCACATCTCCAGTTGTCAGGTATATTATCTGACCCGGATCGTTTGTCTCACTTCGAATCGAGAGACTAAATAGGTCATTTCGAACTTGGAACGCAGTCTCTTCGGCCGATGAAACCAAAAGCACTTGAGTTCCAAGTACGCTCTGTATGCACCGAGCTATGAACGGATAGTGAGTGCATCCTAGAAGAAGTGATTCTGCCTTTGCGTCGGCAATTGGACGAAGAAGTCGCTCGGCTAAAACCAAAAGTTGCTCAGAATCAACCTCACCACGCTCCACAAATTCCACAAAACCCGGCGTGGCAGCGCAGGTCAGGGCTTTATCAGGAGCTAATTCTCTCAACTTTTGCTGGTACGCGCCAGACGAAATAGTTCCGATTGTCCCAATTACACCTATTCTCTCACCGGTTCCTTGCGATGCGAGTGCTCGGGCTCCTGGCTCAATCATCCCAACCACGGGGATCTCAAGCGTTTGTTCTAATTCCGGTAATGCAAATGCACTTGCTGTATTACACGCCACCACCAGCATTTTTACGTCAAATCGCTCGACAAGAAAACGCGCAATCTCCACCGAGTAGTCTACAATTTGTTCCTTGGATTTAGGACCATACGGGTACCTGGCAGAATCTCCAAAATACACCAAATCCTCGTTAGGCAATAGATCGGTAATTGCTCGCAATACGGTCAGGCCGCCAAATCCACTGTCGAATATTCCTAAGGGTTGCCTACTCACGCCTTTGCAATTCTAGAGGTGAAAATTGTCCGATACACCTAATGATTGTCCTATCTTGCATTACGGGAATCGAATAAGGCTTCTATCGAGCGATTCGCGGTTCGGGGCTCCGAGAAAATTCATTGCGAGCCAAGTTTCTTCTTTAATTGTCATCATTGCCAACTTTAATCCTGCCTCGCCGGATCGAAATAGCGCCTTGGCAAAAAAACGACCAATCAAGACTGCATCAGCTCCTAGACACTGCGCACGAACGACGTCAGCGCCCGAATCAACTCCTCCGTCTACCATTAAAGTAAGGCTTTTTGCAACGTCCAAGATCCCCAACTCCATCAAAACCACCGCAGTTGACACGCTTCCGTCTAGCTGTCTGCCCCCGTGATTTGAAATAATTACACCATCGGAAATTTCGCTCGAGCTAGACAAATCATGTACCTGGCTAACACCTTTTAAAACGATTGGCCACTGCGGGAACTCGTTACGAAAATTTGCGACATCTTGCCAGGTAGCGGTTGGATCCTGCGCATAACTCGTGATATTTGACTCAAAAGACACACCAAAAGCAGAAACGGTACCATCTTCACTTGTCGTCTGGCTTCGTAGGCTTAATTCATCCGTGATATTTGCAGTGCGAAATTTTTCTGGCACTACAAATTGATTAAGCCGATCCCTTCGTCTAAGTCCGAGGTAAGGTGTATCGACGGTAACAACCAAGCCGTCAAATCCCGCTGCACGCGCTCGCCTAGCCAATGACTCACTAATGCCTCTATCACGCAATAGATAGAGCTGAAAAAGCAATAGCGGCCTGCACTGCGAATCCTGTTTTGCCAAATTGGCAAAGAAAACAGTCGCAACTTTTTCAAGGGGTACCGCGCTTCTCATAGATAAACAAAAACTAAAGCCGCTCTTGGCCGCCCGACGAGCCATAATAAGCTCTCCGTCGTCTTCCAGAAGAGAAAGATATGCCATTGGAGCAACGACAATTGGGCTGGGAACTGGTCGTGCCAAAATAACGGTTCCCAAATTCACAGTTTTTGGCGCGGCCAAGACCCGAGGCCGCAGCGCAAAAAACTCCCATGCTCGCTTATTCGCACGTAAAGTCTCTTCGGTGCCGGAACCACCAAAGTAATAATTTTCGACACCTTTTCGTTCCCGTGGTTTTCCGACGTTCCCCAATGATTACCTCTCCAAGTCCCTTTATGAGCACTATAGAAGGCGGTTCGCGAACTTTGGGAAAACAACGCTTAAACATTCGCACCCGCAGCTCAAACACGTGCGGGAATGAATTGTTGAACAAATAGATTATATACCTATAGAAAATGATTTTCAATAAAGGAATTTCGTGACTAATTCGACATTGGCTAAACACGCCACAGAAACCGACCGCCAAACTGTACCAGAGCACATCTACCAAAGTTTGCGCGAGGCCGGACAACGAATAACTAAAGAGCGCGAAGCGCTGATTACAACTTTATTTGAAAGCGATAAAGCGCTCACACCTTATGAGTTGCATAACATGTCGTCCAAACACGCCGAAGTCGGCCTCACCACAACCTATCGCCTATTGGAGACTCTCCTAAAGAATAACTTCGTCGAAGTCTTCCTAGTTCAAGGGGAGCTGCGCTACGGACTCTGCAAACCAAGCCACCATCATCATCTTGTATGTACAACTTGTTTCAAAATGAGAGACTTTGATCAGTGCGATTTCAATACTCTAAAAATTGTCGACTTTGCCTCTAGTGGACATCGTCTAGAAATCTTTGGGACCTGCAGCGATTGTAGCAACTCAGCGGTTAGGAAAACACTATGATACTCGCTTCAATTTTCAATCCAGGCCACGATCCTGTCTTGGTATTATTGCTCATCGCGCTAACACTTGGTATGATTCACGGTGTCACACCGGATGAACATACCTGGCCAATAACTTTTTCGTATTCGATTGGGAGCTACTCAACGAAAGGCGGGTTCAAGTCTGGACTCTATTTTTCCCTGGGATTCACTCTACAGCGCGCCATCGTTTCCGAACTTGCGTATTTCACCTTGACATCGTTTTTGAGCAACCAAACTGCAGAAGCGTTTGTATATCTTGGCGTTGGTTTACTTATGGTAGTATCGGGTCTTCTCCTTCGGGCAAATAAGAGCGAAGTTCGACTGTTAAAGGTAATAGAGCGCGTATTACCTCCGATGGATTCTTCGAAGCCACCACCTTTTAAACTCGCTTTTGCTCACGGTCTAGTAGCTGGAATGGGAACCGGGCCGTTCGCTGCGATCCTGTATACCGCAATTGCACCAGTCATGGGATCTGCGTATATTGGTTGGGTTCCCGGAGCTCTTTTTGGATTAGGCACGTTATTTGCCCAAGTAGCCTTTGGCTCAGCCTTTGGAAAATTCATTTCAACCAGGGGATATAACCAGGAAGCGAGAAACTATATTGGACGCACTATCGCGTCGGCCACACTTGGCCTAGGTGGAATAGCCTTCGTTTTGGGTTCGGTATTTGTATTAGCATTTCCACATTTGGCAGGTTTTTCAATCCCAACGGGTATCCATGTACCGAATCTCGATTCGATAAATATCGGACTTTTGTTGGTCGTAATTTCAGTGCCAATTATTGGCGGCGTTTCAGCCGTGCACGCCGTAAAGCATGTGGAGTCAAATCGAGTAAGTCGCAACGTTAATAGAGACAACATTGCAGCAAAATAGCAACTCATTTATATTTTTGAATCCTACTAAGTAATGGGTGCGATAGTGTCGACCATAGAGAGACGACTTTTTAAGAGATGTTCGAGGTGTTTCAATGAGCCAAGATAATACAAAACACAACTCAACTCCAGTTATTCGGTTCGCAATCATCGGCGGTATCGTTGCGGTTGTGATCGCAACGGCGGTGGTTTTGGTCACAAGATTCACCACAGCGACCAATCCAAAAAGCCAACAAGCGAACGGATCGGTGACCACAATACTTGCTCCTACTACCACGCAAGTAGCTACTACTGCCGCCCAAGCAACTACTACCGCCCAAGCTACTACTACCACCGGTTCCGCCTCTACCGTAGCGTTGAACAACTTTCAACCAAATTGGGCGTCGTTTTTGGATCCATCTACTGGTTTCGTTCTTGGTGGAGTACCCTGCCAAGGAACAACCTTCTGTGCCGTACTAGCTACGACCACAAATGGCGGACAAACCTTTACGGGCATAAATTTGCCCAACTTGCAAATCGCCCCCAAATCAAGTTTGACTTCTACCGTGAATGCAACATTGGTCTCAAAGGTTCACTTTATTACTCAACAAATCGGGTACATATACGATCCTGGGTTTTACATTACCACCAACGGTGGAGCAAGTTTTACGCCGGTAGCGGTGCCAGGGTTTCCGGGGATTGGAACGAATTTATCAGTTATCAACGTAATTGGATCAAACAACGTGATAACTGCATTAATAGTGCCTACAAATCAAGCCAATCCAACGGCAACTACATCCCTTATCTCTGCAAACCTCAACGCACCGTCGCAATTCACGAGCCAAACAAACCCCAACCCTAATTCCCCAGAACAAACACTGTTCGGGAACTCACTTGGATCCCTACTTTTGAACCAATCGGGGGGTACTTCCACAATCTCGTTCCAATCTGAAGCAGCATCTCGGTGGCAGGCTTTAACGGTGCCATGCACAACGTCTCAGGATCAGTTTGGTAGTCCCTCCATTGCAGGTGGATCGCTCTATCTCGCTCAAACTGCAAATTCTGAACCCGGAGTGGCGATAGCATGCACTCTCGGCGTAGCTGCAGGCTCTTCGAGCAAGGAGATTGACATATCCAATAACGCAGGATCGACTTGGACCGCGCTCACGTCTTTACCGAATCCTGGTGTAATAACTGCAGTTGCAGCGTCTTCGTCCTCAGACCTCGCATTCGCTGCAGCGTCTGGTGAATCGTGGATTTACTCGACGACCAACGGCGGTGCTACATGGAATACCTTTAGCTTCAATGGAAATCAACTAGGCCAAGAGGGTATGCCAGTCGGCGATCTAGAATATTCAGGTGCAAACAATTTATTCGCAATCTTAGGTTCGGTCGGCGACGTCAATCAAAAAAGCACACAGAGCGAACTATATACCAGTTCGAATAACGGGAACACTTGGAACCTCGTTACATTTTAGTTGAGTCACCATCGATTTAAAACAAGCTGGCAATCCGTGCGACCCCACTGAGCGTCCGCACCTGATACGATTCACTAAATTTACAACCCGAAAGTGCTGAAATCACTTACTCAGTTTGCTGAGCTGACCACCAATCAAGTGCTGTAAAAAATCTTCTCGGGTGCGCCCACGCACTCGCATCCAGTGTTGCCTGAAGCGATATTATGAAGCATCAATGGTGATTTTTTTGATATTGATTCAACCAATGGCAAGAAAAAAATGAAGGTGACCGCTACCCCTAAAACCTGCTCGCCGACATGGTCATGCAATTAGCAATACGCCTAGGGCAAAACTGGAAACTGGCACGTAAACATCAAGCCGTATAAAGCGCTAAATTTGGGTTTATTCTTGTGGGCGGAGCTTTTCAATGGGAACAAAGAGTTCTAACACCTCTCCAATCCGCTTGGCAACGGCAACTGGGTCTTCTAGCGGTAGTTCCGAGGAGATTTCATACTGGTTCCGGCGCCCGTGGCGCTTTTTTGCGAGATATCCCGTATCCTCAAGATCTCTAACGATGCGATAAGCACTTCGCTCAGTGATATTAAGGATCACGGCCAAATCTCGCAGTCGAATAGACGGGTCACTAGCAATTTTAACTAGGACTCGCGCGTGATTTGTAAGAAAGCTCCATGAAGCCATGACTATTAATACTAGTTACATAATACAAGATATCTGTATCATGTTTTATATTTCCGATATATACTGATAACAGTAAAGATTTTTAGTTCTACACGAGAACTTTTAGAGTCGGCACAGGTAGGGTGCATGACGTTCTTTATTCTCGCGATGCTGATAACAACCGTTCTATAGAGGGTTGGAAATCGCAATTACCAGCATTTGCCAAACATGTAGAACCGACGCGATGTATTAGATATGGATATTGTCGCTCTCGCGAAGCGCATAAATCGTTGGCTCAAATCGAAACCGTTAAGGGGTACTTGAGCGATTCTCGACGACTTCCAGGTTAAATCCATCTATCGAGCATGTAGGACAAGGCGCCCTAATCGAGATAGCAACAATTTTGGCAACTCGCCAAATCAACAAGACAATAGGAGAATATTATGGGACTTACAGGAATGGTATTTAGCATTATTGCCGCCGCGATTGGTGCGGTAATGTACTACGCGATCACAGCACAAGGTTCGGGATTCCGACTTTCGACGATTGGCGTGATACTTATGATTATCGGCGTTATCGGCTTTATAGCGTCGTCGGTTGTCTTTGGAATTTCTCGCAAATCTACAAATCGACATAGCTTTGACCGTACTACGACCAACGGACAGGGAATTTCACAAGAGATCCACGAAGAAACACGATAGAACAATAATTGCGCTTGACTACGGCACTTCGTATTGCTTAGCGCAAAACACGATAATCCTCACCAAGCATGCGAATTAATTTCGATCTGCTTTGTGAGGACTTTCACTTATTGGTTGAAGTCGAATGTACGTAGTCGCATTTCACTTAGAAATTACTCTCACCAACCTCTTGGAACCTCACCACTTTTTTCTGGTTTTTAGATTACGAATTATATATAATTAGGAATCGTTCTGTTATCGCTAAAAAGTACACACGGCTCAACTAGTAAGAAAATTTCATTGGCTACTGCGTAACTTCGATTTTGACAAATCCAACTCACAAACCGGTTCAGCGAAAATATTACAAAGTGAAGTGCTCCCTGACGAATTATTATCCCCAAAAAAACCCGGGCGCGACGCAACCGCTCGACGCAAATAGAATAGAAGGTGCTCCAAGTGACACAAGATGAAAACGAAGCAAAGTGGAACGTCGCCGAATGGCATGGCAAGATGCTCATTGATGTCAATGGTCAAAAAATTGGAAAATTGCAAGACGTTTACGTTGACGTTGAAAACGACGAGCCACAATTTGCTACGGTAAAAGAAGGTTTTATAGGTCGACACTTAACGTTTGTTCCTCTTGGCGGAATACACGTTGGCCCCGATGGTCTTCAGGTATCTACGACTAAAGACAAAGTTCGTTCAGCGCCAGACATACAACTTCATGGTGAAGAGCTAACAGGAGCCGATGAATCTGCGTTATTTCATCACTTCGAGTTGAACTATACCCCTGCCTCAACTGAAAGCGGACGCCGTCTAGCTCGGCGCTAACAGCAAAAGACTCTAACAACGCCGACCAGTACCAATTTGCTATTTGCCACAATATAAAGGTTGGTCTAAAAGTTCCCTTTACCACGCAGCACAAAATGGCTAAGCCGACAGGAAACGACAAACTCGAGGATCCAGTTTCTCAACCATTGCATAGGTTGGCGAGCAGATAATTTTCCCCCAAAATGCACTAGATTGAAATTTGCTTTACTTTAGGACTTGGCGCAAAGCTAACAACTCGGTACTTTGAATCTCTTACGTCTTAGATTGATTGTTTGGCGCCAACTTCGTAGGATGACGCATGGTACGAACCACACGGGTCCGCGGTCTCTCTGAGCCAAAGATTCGTCCTTTTAGCGCCTCTAGATGAATCTCCATCGCCTCTCTTGCTTTATCGTGCTGGCCACTCGCGATCGCCGAAAGAATAGCTTGATGTTCAAGTACCTGTTGTTGTCGAACATCCGCGCTACGAACTACCATGGTATCTACCAACGCCCAGAGCGGATGGTTTTCCGAGTTGACCATTTGACTTACGGTATCATATAAGACCTGGTTCCCGCACGCTCGGCTCAAATCGCGATGAAAACTAAGGTTTAACGCTAAGAACCTTTCATGACTCTCAGCAGACAGTTCTTTGCTCGCCTTTTCCGCATCGTCTAGAAGTTTTTGTAAGTGATCAAGCTCTTGAGCCGTGATATACAGCGCGCAAAGACGGGCGGCTTCTGGCTCGAGCAACTGTCGGACTTCGAGCATTTGCTTGGGCAACGCATCGGTACGGACTTTAAGGCCGGCCCCATCTACCATCCCACTTCCAATCAAATAACAGCCCGCACCCTGTCTGACCTCGACCACTCCAGCTAACTCGAGAGCCAATATCGCTTCTCGCACGGTTGAACGACCCACCTTGCAAGCTTCTGCTAAAGCTCTTTCGTCTGGTAGTCGGTCTCCGACTGTCAAATTTCCCAACGCAACAGCTCGCAGTATCTCTTCTGCTACAAATAGATACCGTCGTTCACCCCGCTTAGTCGCAGTTCTTTCTGGACCTAACTCCATATATCTCAGTCCTTCAATAGGTTCGACAATGCCCGGGCTGGCTGAAGCAAATTTACAGCTTCCACTACTTTCTTGCTAGCTCGGGTGTAAAACAAAATGTCATCTGCGCCATTCATAAGATGCCCTTCGCTGCGAAGCACCCACCACCCAAGGGTCGTGCCATTTTCTAGAATAGGAAACAAGACTTCGCCTAAATGATGAATCGGTTCGGTAAGTGACGAATCAAGTAAGGCGTCAATAGAAACACCAAATGTCTCGCTGGTCACACTAAGCCATTCACGGCAAGATGTAACCCTCTTCGATAAAACGGCCTTGCCGGTTGATTCATCCAAAAATTCCTCCAAGACAATGACATCGACCATTGGATCGCCACCCGGCAATTGGACGTAAACTCCGACGCTTAAAAGCTGCTTCCGCAAAATTAGGTCTCGAATAACTTGCAATATTTGCAATCGTATTGACCCCTGGGAGAGCAACATGCCCTCACCCCTGAACGCGATTGGTCGTTGGGCAGCTTCATGGGCACCCCATAGTGTAGCTAAAACGCTATCTAGGATCAAAACGCCCAGCTCATTTTCTAGTTCTGCTAAAAATGGTGTCGTTCTCAAGTTTGTACACATGACCAGCACTGCTTGCACACCTTCGACCGTGCTTGCTCTTTTCAACAAGGTCTTAAGCAAAGCAGGATCCACCTCAGCAAACGAGTAGTTGTCAGAGATGTCTAGGTTTTCAACTGCAACGACACTTATCCCGGCTTTTTCCAAATTCTGGGAAATCAACTCTACGATATCATGGGTATATGGCGTAAAAAGCGCTACTTGTTTCACTCGAAACGCGCTGCAGGCAAGTGTCATCGAAAGTGTTGAGGTGGTGGCATAGACGCCAGTAACATCACCTAACAATTGCACAATTACTTCATCTTGTTTTCGTCCCATCCACGAGCCAGACGTTCCTGCCCAAACCACAACGTCAACTTTGGCGTCACCAACCAAACGCGCCGCGGCTGCCATGGAATTGGGATCGAACTGATCGCATGCCCTTTGATCAATACCGATTCTTGTAACTTGTACTCGCGTTACAAAGATTGTCGTACCCGACAAATCATGCACCAAGCGTGCTAGTTCGGGTTCTAAAACGGTATTTGACGACGGAACAAGCATTCCAATCTTGTATGGATTATGCGACACTCAGAGTTCAATCCCCGCGATATTGCTAAATGGAAACTTCAACCTAAAGTCCCGCGCCACGGTTTCAAATTTAGAAAAAGTTACATTCGAGTGACTGGATATGTATTTAATGAACCGCTCCAACATTAAAAGTACTTGAGGTCTGCCACTCACGTCTGGATGAAGCGTAATAGGAAATACTGCATAGTCCATTTCACGATAAACCCAATCGAATTGATCACGCCACATAACTTCTAAGTCTCTCGGGTTTACAAATCCATGGCTGTTGGGAGCTTGCTTTATAAACATCATCGGTGGTAAATCGTCAAGGTACCAGTTGCCGCAAAATTCAACTAAATCTATCGACGGTCCTCGCACCAGGGGAGTCATCCACGAAGAAGCCGGCTGGTCATAATCAATATTTGTCCAAGTATCGCCCACGCGCGCATAGAACGGAACAAAATCGTCGTAGTTCTGCGAATGATCGTAGGAAAAACCGTTCTTCATTAGCAGGTGTGCTGTTCGCTCGGACATCTCCCACCAAGGCGCAACATATCCTCGAGGTTTTTCTCCACTCAACTTTACGACAAGCTCTATCGAGCGACCCAGAATATCTTCTTCCTGCGCTGGACTAAGAAGAACAGGATTTTCATGTGAATAACCGTGTGCTCCAACTTCATGCCCGCAGTCGACTACTTGTTGCATTTGTGTTGGAAACGTCTCAATTGAATGTCCAGGAATAAACCAAGTTGTCGGTATTTCTAGTTTCGAAAACAAATTCAACAACCGAGGAGTACCAACCTCACCTGCGAACATTCCACGTTGAATATCATTTGGAGAGTCCTGGCCTCCATAGGATCCCAGCCAACCCGCAACAGCATCAACGTCAACGCCAATACAAACGTTTATCTCTTTCACTTGAATACAGAACTTGGAACCATGCAACCCACTACCCAGTTCGGTCGATCGACGATTTCATGGATCCTAAGTTCCGCGATCGTACCGAGAAGAATGTACGCTTCACTCGCGTCAACCCCAAGAGCTTTCGCCACTCCATCCACCGCTCTCAAACTTGCCTGTCGTGCTGCCTCAAACAGATCTGGTCCTACGCCTAAAAACGTGCGATAACTAGTTTTCAATGGGTCTTTTACTTCAATAGTGTCTATGAAAGGCGCTACCAAATCCATCGATGGTGCCAATGTAACGCGAATAACCACATCCGCCTCGCACTCAATCGCTGTGCCGCTCAATTCGCCGTCGCCTTGGAGTGCGTGCGCATCTCCTGCCGATAACAATGCTCCGTCATTAAAAACCGGCAGATAAATCCGACTTCCAGCCTGAAGATATTTGACGTCGATGTTACCGCCTGCATTTGTGGGGACAACCGAGGAATAATTGCCATTTTCTTTTGGCGCCACTCCCATCACGCCCAACATCGGGCTCAACTCAAATCGAGCTGCATTCACTAGCTCAAAAAATCCCGATGTTAAATCCCAACCACGCACGACCGGGTCGGGGAAGTAGTCGCTCAAAAGCCCAAAACCTGGAATGATAGCCGACCATCCCCATTTAGCCAGTGAAATGTCAAGGATTTCAACGCATAAAGCGTCCCCTGGTCGCGCACCTTCAACCCATATGGGACCAGTAAGTGGATCCATTTGTTGAAAATCTAAACTTACCAAATCGCCCGCGGTTGTCGTAGGTGTAATCTGACCATTAGAACCATCGCGCAACTCTAAACTAAATTCCTCCCCCGGTTCAACATGCAGAGCAGGGACATTTTCCCGATCCCAAAAATGATGAGCTGTTTCTCTACCCAAATGGGCCTTGGTTGTAATTATCGACACGTCTTAAACTTCTCGTTTCTTAACTGGCTTGTTGTAAGTATGACATTCGTACATTCTTTATTGTCCGCGGAAATTCTCAGCCATATTCGATAACAAAGATCTTTCCGCGGGCCGAATTCAGGTTGTTTTATGCTGCTGCCTCAACTGAAACAACAGGAACTTCGCGTCGCTGCTTATAGTAGAGCGAAAACGACATGGTTGCTAAGAAATACGCAAGTGTAATATAGGGAAACAAATTGACCGGCGACGGTGGTACTGGGTAGATATTTCCATACAGTACGTAAAATAGAACGCCAAGCCCAAGTATCTGCAGTATTATCACGTGAAACTTCCGTTCAGCAACATCAGACAGCCAGTACGATCGCAATGATCCCACCACTACCAAGCCGTACGATACTAAAGCGCCAAAGGTTCCCAATCCGCTCAAGTTACCTATAACGGTCACCGGCGATGTCCAAAGTATCCACCCAAGCCCAAGCAAAGCGAGACCGACCGGAAATACGACCGCAATTGCTCTCCTCGGTACATTCGAGTGCTCGTCCAAGGTGCCTAAAGTTTGAGGTACATACCCGTCTCTAGAAAGTGCAAAGAGAATGTGGGAGCCGGCATTTACCGCAGCTAATGCACACGAGAAAAAGCTAATAGCAGCACCTAGGTTGATTACCGCAGCAAAGTTAGTATTTAGGAATCGCTCAGTCAATGTATTGAAAGGAGTGAGTTGACTTGAGAAATCAGCAACTCCCTTTGCGGATAAACCGAAACCGACTGTTTGGCTATAGGAAACAAACACAAAAAAGAGGCCACCTACTAGGGCGCTTACAATGATCGCGATCCTAACCATTCGCTTAGGATCTTTTGACTCCTCGCCAAGGGTAGCAGACCCTTCAAATCCCAAAAAGCTTGTCAACCCGAACACGAGTGCATGAGCAATTCCCGACATGCCGCGATTGTTCAAGATAAATGGTTTTACCGATGTAGAGGCAGTCAGGTGCGAGTGACCAATAATGAGTACACAAACTACGACAACCGCCGCCATACTTATGGCCTCCAGTACAAGCATTAGACGCATCGAAGGTCTGATATTGTGAATGGCCAGCATCAATACTATGCCAGCGCCCAACAATGCAAACAATCCCCATGGCGCGTTTATGTGAAAAAACTCCAGAAGAGTTAACTGAGCAAACGCGCCAGTTCCAGCCAGAAGTGCGGCGATCAACAAAGTGTACGTGAACATCAACCCCCACCCAGCTAATAAGCCAGTACGAGGACCAAGTGTATCTTTGGTCAAACCATACGCTGAACCGGCATGTGCATACTTTCGTGCTAGTCGACCAAACGAAAAACCGATGATCAGTATGCCTACCAATGAAACGACAAATGCCAGGGGAACGTTATATCCCGCTGCACTTGCCAGAAGTGGTGTAACAAACACCATTCCTGTCGTAGGAGCCATCAGGGCAACTGACATCGCAACCGTTTCCGGTAAATTTAATTGTCTTTTGAATACTGTAATATTGCCTTCAGCCATTACTGAACCTCATTTTAGTTATTCCTTCCCCAGCTTGGACTAGCAGTTAATCAGCAACTGACTACTATTCCACCATCAGAAGCTACCTGAGCCATATTTCGGTCTAGTTTCTTCGAAATGAATGTTCTGTAACCCGAGTGGTCTGACCAATTAGATAATTGGTTCCTTGCATTATTACCTTGAGCGCTGAGCCAATAGTTCAAAATATAAGACTTGCTGGAAGTGCGAACCTGGCGTGGCGTACAATCCTTGGAACGGGTATTGCAAGGAGGATCAAAGGCATTGTGGGCGAAGCATTTGCCGTTGGGGCTAACGCGAAAACGTTATAAATCGACACGGGAGCGGTTCGCAAAGCAAATCGTCCCCAATTCCAGTTAACGATTCACCACTAGGACGTTAATCTGGATTAAAGGTCTAATCAAGTCCTTTAATCCATTCCAATAGATCAAAGGTCAACAAAAGATCCCAATTCAGATCCTAACGTTAAGAGAGTTTAAAGATTCTGTGGCCATTTTGCACAACTTTTGGCGCACAATCGATATCAGGACCGCAAGGTGAATATTTTACCAAATCCTTTCCACCCATTCAAAAAAACTCCTTACCGGTCTCTTGGAGCCGGTGATAAAAAGCGGAATGTGATAGTCATTGGAGCCGCTTATAGTTAGAAATATCGTGACGATAAAAAGAAAGGGCATTGTCAATATCGGTAACTGTCGGGGCAGTTGAGGCGTCTGTTACTCCTACGGTTGGTACGTTACAATCAAGGGTCACAAAACGACATACCAGAAGTCTTATACATGGATCCATGGCCATCAATAAAAAACCCCTCGGTGTCATTTACTTGCTCCAACAAATAAAGAACTTCTTTTCCTCCCACAGCTAATGCCGTGGCCATGACATCGCAGAAAACAAGTTCCGCACCAACTACCGTCGCCGAAATTGCGGCCACATCGCCACCAAACGGATTGCGAAGGTGATTTCCTCGCTCGTAAAGACCCGATGTTGCAATTGCTGACTCTACCCACACAACCCCACACATCGCCACCCTGTCCAAAGGGTGTTGAACGCCAACTTTTTGCCCCACTGGATTTATCACAGCGATATCACCACCGCCATTTACCGCACCAATAGTTATTCCAAAGCTTCTAAAAATCTTCGCAACTCGGTCAATTGCCCAACCCTTTACAAGTCCAGTAGGATCGAAACCACCGGGCATAGCCCATGGATCAAAGTAACCTCTCGACATACCACAAGCACGTGAGCTAAGCTCGATCACCTCGTCCAACAAGGCAGACGGTGAATCAATCTCCCCGCATCTAAATCTCGAAAGCTCGCTATGTGGCTTATAAGTACTGAACCTGTCGTCAAGCTCGTGAAGTTCATTACACGCATGTTCAAACGCGGCGTTGATCGCTTCAATCCCCAGATCACTCTCGTCGGCGAAAAGATCAAACACCGTGCCCATAGCCTCCTCGGCTCTGTGGATCATCTATTTAAAGTGGAGTTTGTTCAACGCGCTTTGAAGCGACGTGGCATAAGCCTCGCTGGTATAAGTTGCGCCCGTCAACAAAAGAATGTGGGTGCCGTTTGCTTGAAGTACTTCCGATTTCAAAACCGGGACGACCTGTTGCTCTAACTGAGCCGAATACGATTCTAAAGTGGTCAGCGAGCTTACGGTAACATCTGTGATCTTGTTGTTTGCCACGACTACTTTAACTGCCATTTGGCCATATCCATAGTTCACTGGTTTCCCCACGGCGCTGCCATTTACCGGAGATGGAGTTGAAATGGTGCTATTGCTAACGGTCGATTTTTTAGGCCGTGGAGACGCGGTAGGGGCCGTTAGGGGTTTTGCGCTTCCGCTAGTTTTGTTAGTGGACGCGCTAGTGAGAGTTGTCGATTGCGTCGGTCCATGAAGCACAAGTACCCCAACAAATCCTCCAATCGTAGCTCCGATAAGCGTAATCATTTTCTTCATAATTAGTACCTCAGTTATAGGCTAAATGCTTCTTCATGAATAGCTCTGAATGGAACGCCTACCCTCAGAACTGCTAGTTGTACTTGATTCACAAAACCTTCAGACCCACAGATAAATACGTCTCTCTCAGTAATGTCAGGGACGAGGACGGGTATGACATCCAGACTTACCTCCGAAATATCACCGATTAGGCGATGAACTATCCCTTTTTTGTGTCGGACAATCTCTTCCACCTCGTCACCTAAAATAACCTCGTCCTCCCTATTCGCTCTGAGGATAACCACGGGTTTAGATTTTGGCGCAAGATCCTCCAAAAGAGATCTGATGGCGGTTACGCCCACACCGCCTGCCACAAGAAGCACCTTTAGGTTCTTTGTACTTGCAGCTGTAAACGAACCGTACGGTCCTTCGATCGCCACCGGAGTCCCTACTTTCACATCCGACAATGCCCTGGAAAAATCACCCACACCTCGCACTGTCATTCGAAGGTAAGGTGGCTCAGGCAGTGCCGAAATCGAAAACGGATGCGCCTGCCACCACATCCCCTTAGTTAAAAATCTCCACTCAAAGAATTGTCCGCCCTGAATTTTCAGTTTTTCCAGATTGCGGCCTTTTAGGATGACTGAAACTACTCCGGGTCCCTCAGGTTTCACTTCTACGACTTTTAGTTTGTACCGAAAAGACCGATAGATTGGCAGTCCAATCCGAAATACCAAAATAAGACCAGCAACCACAAGCCATGCACCAGTCCAGGTGTACTGAGCCAATGGATGCTTGACAAACGACGGACCGAGAACAACCTCATGCGCGAACGCAAGAATCAGCGCAACATACATAAGAAGATGTACAAGCCACCAATTTTCTCTGGCGATACGAATACGAATCGGCTTTATCGAAATTATACCGATAAAGAGCATAACGGCGAGAGCAACAGTAGCTGTGACAATGTGAGGAAAGGTATTTATCAAAACTCCTGCATATGCGAAAAACCCCTGTTTGGCAGCTTCGGCGTATCCAATGGTAATCAAAACAGCGTGAATGGTTATCAAGATAATCGGCCATGGTGCAAGATTTCTGTGCCACCTGATTACACCCACTTGACCAAGAACTCTTTCTAGCGCCGGCATCCTACTAGCAAATACCACCATCAAAAGAGCTAAGTAGGTGCCTACTAATCCGGTTATTGACCCAATGAAGGTTGCTATTCCGCCAGCACCCTTGAGTTCCGTAAGGGTCCCATCGACAAGCGGCAGCCCCAAAGATACGCCAAGTCCCACGCCAAGAACCAATAAAGCAACATTAAACGCTAGCTGCGAAGGCGCAGATCTAGCATTCGATCGATTGCTGCTGCGTTCACGAGTTCGGTAACGTGACGCATCCGGGTAAAAAGTTGCTGATTTCAAACACGACTCCTCGTTCAACAAAAAGGACAACGAACGGTGCTCATCACTTCATCTAAGATATTCCGAAAAATTCCTGACGACTTTTAGTGACTTCGATCTCAATAAATTATTCGTTAGCATTCATCAACTATTGCACTAACGGCCTTCCAGAAGCTATAAAATTTTGAACATACCTGCACGCAAAGTAACCTTCAACTCAATCTGACTTAATTGCGTAGAGCGAGCCAATCGCGCCGCGTAACAATCTGAATACCGCATTTTGAAGCGCCCGTCGATAAAGACACAAATGTGCGTCCAAACCGATCGGGTACTACCGATACGTTTTGTTCGCAGCCTCCACAATAGGTATAAGTACTTAAGAAATCCCTGAATCCACGCCATGGATAGCGCAACCCAATGTTGCAACCTGAAAATTTGTACTTTTCCCGTCGACTTTAGCATTTGACGTAACCGTAAAAGACGCCAGTTCGTTAATAAAATCGGCGGATTCGAAACCAATCTAAAAATAACGTGCCTAATCGATTTTTTGTCATCTTAGAGAGTTCAAGTAGTTTCTAGTTAGTTCTGCGGTTTGCTCATCTTTGTATTTTTTGACCGTAGCACGGAAAATGGTTAGCACAATCCAAAACACAAAGTTCCTGGGCGTCGTTCCAAAAATTCCCCAACTTGGGGGCGCGAGATGGAGATCTCGCGTCAAGTAAAAATGCTCACGGCGACTATCACTGGTATGACCTAGCACGGCCGCGCCAGAAACAGTCCCGTGCACCCAAAAGTGACAGCGTCGACCCATCGCCTACACCACCGCGTCTAGTCAGGTAACACAAGACAACCATGAGCGGCGAAACAAGTGCAGGACTTGTGACGCGCGTGGCAGATGGATTCGGTTTCGCCACGGACCAAGTCTCTAAAAATCAACACCAAAAGCACGTATCGCAAGTTCCAATACGTCGCTCCAATCACCTTGCTGCTCGTCGGTTCCAACTCGAAACTTGCATCTTACGCCGTTATTGCCACAACAAACACGACAATCAGAGTCCGTAGCGACATTAAGCGTCCATCGCTACAAACTCCGCAATAATTTTTTTTCGCCGATAGATGAAACACTTTGCTAGCCAGGCAACCCCATCGATGTCGTTACTTGCTCGACCTCTATGGCAGCATTCTGGCCTGTTTCTTCTCGATCACCGGCAAATATCACTGGCAAATACCTCGCTAAAATTACTCCCAGCAACGCTGCTATGGCAATGACAATGAACATCACGTGGACATTACCGATGCTTGTTTTGGTAGCCGTATAGTAAAGCAAAGAGGAGAGAACAAGTCCGCCAAAGTTTCCGTAAGCGCCCACCATACCCGCAATTTGACCGGTAACTTTGTGATCTATCAACGGAACCATAGAAAAAATCACTCCATTTCCGCCTTGAATAAAAACGGAAGCGAGCATAATTAAAGCAATTCCAATAGATAGCGGCCAGGACTTTGTTAACATGGATAAAATTCCAAACGTAATTGTCGTGCCTAGCAAAAACCACATTAGCGTATTCTTTCTGCTGCGACTCGTATCAGACAATAATCCACCTCCTGGTCGCGTAATTAGGTTGGTAAACGCAAATGCACTACCAGCAATGCCAGCCGCTGCGATTTTAAGTCCAAAAGTCGTTCCAAAATAGGTCGGAAGCAATGAAACCATAGTCAGCTCAGTGCCAAAGGTTACTGCGTATGCAAAAGACAGAATTGCTACGGACCTAAACGAATATGGTTTCTCGAACGCAATCCCACGGATAGTTTCCATATTTGCGGTTACAACAGCTCCGAGTTGGTAAATAAATAGTGCTCCAAGTCCCAGATAGATAATTGCCGTCGAAAATGTATTAAATACGTGAGCTGAATGCAAGCGCGACGCAACTATTCCCAGGATCGCAATAAGTGGAACTTGCAATAGGCCTAACCCAACGACTGCTTTTCGCGAAGTAACCGTGAGTGCAGAAACCTTACGCGCCGATATGTAAGTCTTACCTTCTGGGACGTCTCGGACAAAGATTAAAAATACTGCCCCATAAATGAGACCGATCACGCCTGCACTAAATACGCCCCATCGCCACGCGCTAGGTCCATGGACGAAACTAGTAACCAGTATTGGCAAAGCTAAACTTGCTCCAGCAGAACCGAAGTTTCCCCATCCTCCGTAGATTCCTTCTGCTATTCCAATTTGGGCTGGCTTTACCCACTCTGAAACTAGGCGAATCCCAACTACAAAACCTGAGCCAACAAGTCCCAACAAAAGTCTCGAAAAGACAAGTCCCGAAAAGCTATGCGCCATTGCAAACCAGGTGTTAGGTACAAACGCGCCGATCAACAATAGACCATAAAGGCGTCTCGGTCCGTATTTATCAAGCAATCTTCCCGCAACAACTCGCCCAGGCACCGCGAGCGCCAAATTCGAGAGCGCGA
Source organism: Actinomycetes bacterium (assembly GCA_021785005.1). Classification (GTDB taxonomy): domain Bacteria; phylum Actinomycetota; class Acidimicrobiia; order Acidimicrobiales; family Acidimicrobiaceae; genus Acidithrix. The sequence continues at coordinate 17,604 of JAJYGT010000171.1, read as the reverse complement.
GCGCACCTAATTCCAACTTTGACAAATGAAGCTCTTTAGCAATTGCAAGCGCAAAAGGTGCCATATCAAACCAAATCAAAAAGCTTGCAAAAAACGCAAATGTTGCAAAAGCAACAATTCGACGACTGCTGGTATCTTCTAAGAGCGAACCAACGGTAGCTCTTACAGATTTTCTATCTAAATGCATTGAAGCATGATCACCATATACTGACAACTTAACCCTCCGGTAATTTAAGTGGAACTCAGATTAAGGGCAAGCTATCGCTGGCATATTTCAGCCTTGTAAACACCGTGATACTATGTGTGACGATAATCTCACAGCGTCCAGTAGCTATTGTGCAATCGATTTCACTGTTCCGTAACTCCGTAGAAACAATATGTAAATAGATGGTTCATAAATTGGAATTGTGAACCTAACCACACTTTGTCCGTATTGCTCGCTCCAATGTGGCATGGTTGTAACTGCCAGTAACGACCAGCATTCGCATCAGGCTGAGCCCGTAGCAGATGCTACCCGAGCAACGTCTGGGCTATGCGAAAAAGGCTGGACATCGGCACAGCTCCTCAACCACCACGAAAGACTTGTTTCGCCGTTGATTAAAAACAAGGATACCGGAGAGTTTCGCGAAGCTTCTTGGTCTGAAGCCATCGCCACAGTCGCCGATAATTTTCAAAAAGTGCAAAGCATCTACGGCAGCGACGCCGTCGGCGTTTATGGTTCTGGGGGATTAACCAATGAAAAGTCATACATGCTCGGTAAATTTGCTCGAGTTGCCCTTAGGACCGGTTCGATTGACTACAACGGACGATTTTGCATGTCATCAGCAGCGTCTGCGCTAAATCGATCATTCGGCATTGACAGGGGTCTCTCGTTTCCCCTAAGTGATCTTTACGACACCGAAGTCATACTCCTTGTCGGTAGCAATCTGTCAGAAACTATGCCACCGGTTATGCGGGTCTTTAATGAGCAACGTAGCCGCGGTGGCAAGCTCATTGTAGTTGACCCTCGTAAAACCCCCACTGCGAAAAATGCGACCTTACATTTGCAGCCCCGGGTAGGAACTGATCTTGCCGTTGCACTTGGGCTGTTAAATATCGCAATTGCGAAAAACTACATAGACCACGATTACATCGAAAATCGAACCAACGACTTCGAATTTGCAAAAGATGTGGCACAATCTTACTTCCCCGAGCGAGTGGAAAAAATCACTGGAATATCCGCCACCGCGCTTTACGAGGTTGCGGATCTGATCGGGTCGGCAAAATCAGTTGCAATTCTTACCGGCCGCGGTGCAGAGCAGCATGCTAATGGCACTGCAACAGTGCATGCTTTTATCAATCTTGCTCTTGGACTCGGCAAAGTCGGGCGCCCCCACTCTGGGTTTGGCACCATAACGGGTCAAGGTAACGGGCAAGGCGGAAGAGAACACGGTCAAAAAGTCGATCAGCTTCCAGGCTATAGATCTCTCACGGATCTAAATGACCGCAATCATATTGCCAAAATATGGCAAATAAAAGAAGCTGACCTCCCCTATCCCCGTGCCCACGCATTTGCGATGTTATCGAATCTTGGCGCTAAAGACGGAGTAAAGGCGCTGATGGTGATGGGGTCTAACCCTGTGGTTTCAGCACCAAATGCAAATCTTATTGATGAAGCTCTAAAAGCACTTGACTTCTTGGTTGTCATAGATCCGTTCCTGTCAGAAACTGCAATATTGGCAGACGTAGTTCTACCTTGTGCACAGTGGGCAGAAGAGACCGGAACGATGACCAACGTAGAGGGACGCGTTATGCTCAGGCGGCAGACAAAACTACCACCCAAAGGAACCAAAACCGATCTCGAGATAATTTCGCTTCTTGGGTCCGCACTTGGTGTCGGCGACAAGTTCCCATCGGATCCCACGATCGTATTCGAAGAACTAAGAGTTGCATCAAAAGGTGGCCGGGCTGACTATTTCGGAATTAATTACGACAAAATCGAAAAAAATGGCGGAATTTATTGGCCATGTCGTTCCTTGGCAGATATGGGCGAAGAAAGACTTTTTAATGATCGCTTTTACACGAAAGACCATCGGGCAGTATTTGTGCCAACACCATTTAGAAACGTCGCCGAAGTTCCCGACAGCAGCTTTCCTTATGTCCTTACAACCGGTCGTGTGCTTTCGCAATATCAAAGCGGAACACAAACCCGACGCATTACAACGACTGACGAAACATTAGTTGAACCCTATATGGAAATTCATCCCGCAATTGCACACAGTCTCGTCCTCGAACACGGTGACTTTGCGACACTTACAACCCGTCGTGGCAGTGCAAGACTTCGGGTTCGACTTTGCGAAGATAACCGCCTTGACACAATTTTCGTACCGTTCCATTGGGGCGGCGACGCGAGATCCAATTCCTTAACCAACGCAACGCTTGATCCAAGTTCTGCCATGCCTTCGTTTAAGAATTGCGCTGTGGCTATCGCAAAGTCAGAAACCTTTTCGACAGGAAGTAGCCAAACATGACCAGAATCGTAATTATTGGTACCATAAAAAACGCAAAACAACTTGTAACAGAACTTTCAAACGACCGCCAAAGTTCAACAAAACTCACATCGATCATTGAACCCGCGGCGAATGGATTGCATCGCAGTGCCCGACAAAGTTTGAACGAACAGAGCTGCGGTGACACCTCTTGGGAAAACTCGAACCGTTCTAATCCCTACAGAACTGTATTTGCGTCCGTAATGTCAATTGATCGCAAAGATCAACAAATCAAGCTAAGCACTGGCCAAAGAATTGTATATGACAAGTTGATCCTGGCACATCATAAAAACACAGAGTTCGACGAACTGAATTTGCCCCGTAACATCACCGAACTGCTCGCACGGCTTAGAGCTAGCAAACCAGAAATGTTGCCACACGGAGTCACAGGTAATGTGGCTGTGATTGGTGGTGGTCTAAAAGGAATCGAATGCGCCATGAAAGCAATCGAACAGGGTCTAAAAGCTGAAATCTTCGAGTCTCAGAGCTACGTGCTACCAGACGAAGTCAATCACAGGATTCTAAGCGCCACTGCATCGCGCGAGCTACAGGTATCGCTCCAAAGACAAGGCGTCGTAGTGCACACGGACACTACCGTGTCAAAAATAACGCTAGCTCAGTGCAACAAAAATACACAACAGCCAAACTGCACGATTCCTCGCGCCACTCTGTGGTTTTCAAACGGAACTAGTATGCAATTTGATGCGGTATTAACGGCAGCAGCCGGACACTTTAAAACCCCGTTCCAGTTTGAACCCGGCGTCACCATTTCTGAAACTGGATACGCAACACGTGACGATCACAGTCTCGTAGACGACTCAAATATTTACGCAGTTGGTGAGTGTGCCATGCGTCAAAGTGCAATCTCTAGAGACAAAACAAAGCACTTTGATGACATCCACAACCTAGTACAGTCGCTACTTGGTAATCAATCAAGTCCAATATCACAAATCCAAACCATGCGTTTATGCTTTCCAAGCGTCGATTTTGCCCTTGCCAGGAAAAACACACAGCTATGTTCTTCGAACCTCGGCACGAACTCAATCGAAATCAAAAATGCAATTTCCAAAACTTACAAAGAACTTGTTTACGACGCGCACAATTTGCTTCATTCCGGCGTAATCCTTGGCAACCCGCACGCCGTCGGGTTAATGTTTCAGTTGATTGAAGCCGCGGCAATAAATCCAAACCCCAACGACGTGATCTTTGGCCGCCAAATAAATCTGCACGCAAAAGAAATTTCACTAGAGGCGACAGACAAGATCTGCGTATGCAACGGCGTCACCGTTGGGGAAATTGAACGTGCGTTAAAAGAAAATCTAACGGCCAGTGCTAACACCACTGACAATGACGTGAGTTTCAAAGACGAGGCAACGAAACATGTTATTCGTCAGACCCGAGCCGCGACTGGATGCGGCAGCTGTTTAGATCAGGTTAAAACCACAATTGACACCTTGTTCGACGTCCATGAACTTGCCCAAGACCTTGACAGTGGGCTGCTTACGAGAACAACCACGCACGCGTAGCACAAACCAATTCCAAAAATTATCCGAACAAGTTGTCGCATAACCAGTCCCACCAGCTCGCGACTACGGCGCCCGAGCAAGTTGACCAAAGGAGAAATTGTATGAAAAAACAAAAGCTAGTACTAATTGGAAATGGAATGGTCGGCCATAAATTTTTAGAGCAGACAAAGAAATACGACCTACGCGATCAATTTGACATTACGGTAATTGGCGCTGAACCACATTTGGCGTACGACAGAGTTGCTCTAAGTTCGTACTCGCGCACAAACGACGCTAAAGCGCTTTATTTATGTGATGAAGATTTCTATCGCGATTTTCAATATTTACGCAACGACCCTGTCATTCGCATAGAGCGCGATAAACAACAAGTCGTTACCAAGGCGGGAGAGCTATTCGATTATGACCGCCTTATTCTTGCAACAGGTTCTAGACCATTCGTACCACCGATCCCGGGATCAAACAGTATTGGTTGCTTCGTATATCGAACTTTTGAAGATTTAGACGCCTTGAAAAGCCGAATTTCTTTGGCTACCTGTTCTACTGGAATTGTCGTAGGAGGTGGACTCCTCGGCTTGGAAGCAGCTGACGTTCTTAGCACTTTAGGGCTTATGACTCATATTGTGGAACTTTCGCCACGACTTATGTCGCTTCAGGTGGATGAAGCAGGTGGGCACGTCTTACGTCGACATGTAGATGCACTCGGATTCAAATTACATCTGAGCACCAGCATCGCAAAAATTGAGACCGACACCACAGGACATGTATCTGGCGTCACCCTATCAGACGGACAATCTATTGAAACTCAGGTAGTCGTATTCGCTACGGGTGTTCGTCCAGACCATTCGTTAGCTAGCGCGTCGGGGCTTGCCATTGGAGCTCGTGGGGGAATTGCTGTCAACTCAATGTGTCAATCATGTGATGAAAAAATCTATGCGATTGGAGAATGCGCTTCGATTGATGATAAGACCTACGGACTGGTCGCACCGGGATATGCTATGGCAGAAATCGTCGCTAAGAATCTATCGGGAGAGCGTGAGCATTTCGCATCTGGCGATACATCTACAAAGCTAAAGCTTCTGGGAGTCGAAGTCGCTACCTTTGGTGACGCGTTTGGCGCTAGCCCGGGATCCCTTGACGTAGTTTTTGTTGACCATATTCGTGGCATTTACAAAAAGCTGGTCTTGAGCGACGACGCAAAACAGCTCCGAGGTGGAATCATGGTCGGAGATGCTACCAACTATGCGCTGTTGAGGTCAATTGCCGCATCAGACAAATCGCTTGATGCTGACCCCGAACAATACCTCATGCCTCAAAATGCAGCTCCAATCGGTGCTAAATCCTTACCCGATAATGCCAATGTTTGTTCCTGTCACAACGTAGATGCAGGTTCGATCCGACAATGCATTGCACAAGATGGCGCGTGCGAAATTAGCACAATAAAATCCATGACTAAAGCTGGTTCAGGTTGCGGGAGCTGCCTCCCTTTAGTTAAAGATATCCTCAAACAGGAACTGCTAGCAACTGGTAAAGAAATCTCCAAAGCCCTTTGCGAGCACTTCAATTACTCGCGCCAAGAACTTAGCGATTTAGTTCGAGTAGAAGGCATTAAAACCTTTAGCTTGTTAATCGAAAAGCATGGTGCTGGGCGCGGATGTGACCTATGCAAACCAGCGATCGCATCGATTTTGGCGAGTACCTTTGGATCACACCCACTCGAGAGCGAGCACGCGAGCATACAAGATACAAACGATCATTTACTTGCCAATATTCAGAGAAATGGCACCTATTCGGTAGTCCCACGGATTCCAGGTGGCGAAGTCACACCGGAAGGACTTATCGCGATTGGCCAAATTGCCAAAGACTTCAATCTCTACACAAAGATAACAGGAGCCCAGCGAATCGACCTGTTAGGAGCACGGGTTGAGCAGTTGCCACATGTCTGGGAACGCTTAATTCAAGCAGGCTTTGAATCAGGACATGCTTATGGGAAAGCAGTAAGAACAGTAAAGTCGTGTGTTGGCTCTACCTGGTGCCGATATGGGGTGCAAGACTCTGTTGGCATGGCGATCCAGCTTGAACTCCGTTATAGGGGTCTACGATCTCCCCATAAACTGAAATTCGGTGTCTCGGGATGTGCAAGAGAATGTGCCGAAGCACGTGGCAAGGATGTGGGCGTTATCGCAACGGATCGCGGCTGGAACTTGTACGTCGGCGGCAACGGAGGCTTTACGCCACGGCATGCCGAATTGCTAGCAAGCGACCTAGATAACGAAACACTGGTTCGTTACATAGATCGATTTCTCATGTACTACATACGAACAGCTGATCGTCTGCAACGCACTGCGCCGTGGATCGAATCACTAGATGGCGGACTCGACCACGTAAAAGAAGTTGTTATACAAGATAGTCTCGGCTTATCCCATGAACTGGAATCTCTCGTCGAACGCCACGTTAGCAACTACGCAGACGAATGGAAACTTGTATTAGACGATCCAGCAAAACGACAATACTTTTCTTCTTTTATCAACGAACCCAATAAAGCAGATCCACTTATTGAATTTGTAACAGAACGCGATCAAATAAAACCTGTCGAGGTTAAATTGTCACGCCGTGCGAACCCTAAGGTGTCCAAGCATCCAATTACGCAATGGACACCGGTTTGCCACCAGGATGACTTGCAGCCCGACAGACCTCACGCCGCCATTGTAAATGGATATCAGATTGCCGTTGTAATGCACACCGACGGAGAGATATATGCGGTACAAAACTTTGATCCCTTTAGTGGCGCAAATGTTTTAGCCAGGGGATTAATAGGCAGCAAGGCTGATAAACCAGTAATTATTTCTCCGATGTACAGACATTCCTTCGATCTACAAAGTGGAGTTTGTATCGAAGACGACACAGTATCCATAGGAATTCATTCGGTAAGAGTACGTGACGGCCAAGTAGAGATCAATGCATGACCGAAGAAATTAGATTGACCGAGGAACAAGAAATTCCTTTGCGCGGGTACACCATTGCGGTGACCGCATCGCGACGACGAGAAGAACTGCGCACCGCGTTCGAAAAACGTGGCGCAAAAGTAGTGGTTGCTTCCACCCTACAAATTATGCCATTAGCCCGAGACGAAGAGCTATACCGCGCCACCATAACATGCATAGAAACTCATTCGGACTACGTGGTAGGCACCACGGGAATAGGATTTCGCGGATGGATGGAGGCAGCAGACGAATGGGGTCTTGGCGAAAGCTTGCGTCACAGCTTATCTAAATCGCAGATAGTAGCACGAGGCCCCAAAGCACGGGGTGCGATCCGAGCATCGGGCCTGTCCGAGATCTGGACACCTGGTTCTGAATCCATGAGCGAGGTCATCGAACATTTACGATCACAAAATATCAGCGGGAAACGAATAGCGGTACAGTTGCACGGTGAGCCTTCGCACGACGTTGTCGCCTCCCTACAAGGCGCAGGTGCGACAGTAGTTACCGTGCCAGTTTATCGATGGGTTCCGCCTGATGACCTAAATGCCGTAAGAACTTTAGTTGAAGCCACAATAAATAAACAAATTGACGCGATCACATTCACTAGTGCACCAGCAGTCGTTGGTCTGCTAGAAGTTGCCCGATCAAGTGGTCTCGAGGGTCCTCTTATAAATGCTATGCTCAATGACGTAATTCCGATTTGCGTGGGTCCAGTTTGTTCGGCACCCCTGGATCGAATCGGCATTCCAAGCGTGCTACCTCCTAGATCTCGGCTAGGTTCGCTGATTCGTACCGTTGCCGAAGAGGTCCCAAAACGAACCAGCAAAAACCTAGTCGCCGCAGGTAGGCACCTTGAAGTACGAGGTCATGCGGTGATAATCGATGATCAACTGGTAGAGCTTCCTCCGATGCCAATGGTTCTTCTTAGAGCATTGGCACAAGACCCTGGAAAGGTTTTTTCTCGATTAGAGCTAAAGCACTGCGTAGGCAATCACGACGGCGGATTGCACGCAGTGGAAATGGCCGTCGCTCGGCTACGAATGCTACTTGACGAGCCAAATATCATCCAAACGGTCGTAAAACGCGGATATCGCCTTCGGTGTGACTCATATGCCGGATCGAGGGTTATGGGCAAGGATTCAGTTCAACCCCAACACCGTAGGGTTGGTTTACAGACTGCGAACCAATCTGAGTCACAGGTAAAAGTAGAGCAAGCAAACCAAGTCGGTAGTCATCCAAATGATAGAGATTCTAAAATCGGCCAAGGCTGGATCAAGAATGAATAGTGCAAATTCAAACCGACCACTAGTTCTCGTGGCACATGGAAGCCGCCTAGATCAAAGCAAATACTCCGTTGAACACCTTGCGTACCTATTACGAACGATCAGACCCAACCTCTTGGTATATACGTCGTATCTTGAATTACGCGAACCACAATATTCCCAACTTGCCTCTCAGGTTGCCACTGATGCGGTGGTCGTTCCGTTACTACTGACCCATGGACTACATCTTTCCCACGACGTGTATGAACAAGCCTTTAAAAATAAATTGACAGCCGCAAAGCCTCTTGGACCAGATCCGAGCCTGGTTCAGCTACTCGACTTGCGACTTAGACAGGCAAAAGCCCCCGAACATGCAAACATTATTCTGGCTGCAGCTGGATCCAAGGACGCCTCAAGTAATGGAGACGTAAAAAAGGTGGCTGAGCAACTATCACGTCTTCGAAATGTTCCAGTATTGGTGGGCTTTATGGGATCTGCGACACCTAAATTCTCTGACGTTTTAGCGGCCTGCGAGAAAAAAACCACCGCAGTATCGTCATATCTTTTGAGTCCTGGTCGCTTTCAATCTGCTATTTCCTCTTGCGGTGCAACTTGGATTGCGGGCCCTCTGGGAAATAGCTCAATAATTACAAATTTGGTCTTGGATCGCTACGACACGGCCGCGCGGCAAAACAATCCCCTTCAAGCCGACCATCGTTCAAAGGATAATTGCGCTTTAATTGACCGCCGTGCTATTTTCCATCACTAAATTGCACCTCTAATAAGGTCGCAAAACCTTTAAAATTGGCAGTGATCCGCACAAAGTCAGCTAGCAACTTCCTTCATGCGAATCACGTCAAATTGATATAATTAGCTTTCGTGCCGATTTTGCCTAGGCGAGCCTGTCGCTCCACACAGGTATTTAACCTGCTGACGTAATGATCGCATCGATCTCAGCTCGAGCCGCCAGCAGTGACGCTTGTCCCGCTTTTATCGACTTCCAATCCGACTGTATTAGAGTTATGGTACCACTTCTATCCTGATTGAACAGAGCTGGAGTCAAGCCAAGAGCTTGACTAGAAATAGATCCAACATCGGTTTGAGCCGCCGAAATATCTGCGAGGTACTGGTTGTAATCAGCGGTTGCAGCTGATGTCGATCCTCCAGATTTAATAATTGCGCTCAGTCCTGGTTCTAAACCAGTCATCACATTTATCACAGAAGTCTCTGTATCGGCTGCCAAAACGAGGTCTGACTGTGGAGCAACAACTGCGTAAATTCGATACGTCGAATATAACGTATGAAGATCTGTCTGAACCCCCGAAACAGTGGTCTCGGTCGCGACTTTCGCGGACAACGCATTTAGATCGGCGATATCGCCCGTTGAGGAATTGCCATAAATCGCTAGCAAAGCTGACCGATCAGAGGCCGTAATAGTAAGTGATATGTTCACGCGGTTTGTGAGATTGTCAAGTCTGGTAATTCGGTTAGATATTTGTATCTGGGCAATCGCTTGGGATTGCGCGAGATTGTTTGGCAAGCTCGTCGCGCCGGCCGTCGATCCCAAAAATAGCGGAACGACGGCCGCTACAGCTAGAGCTGATTTATTCTTAATCTTCATTTTAGTTAGAACCTCCGGCGGTACTTAGGTCGGAATTGCCTTGGTTTACAGTGGCGCTTAGCGCGCTCAGTTGAGAGTCAATCGACGCAACGCTGCTTTGGGGAACCGTTACGGTTGTTGCCTGTGACGCGACGACATTTGCTGACGTTGTTGTCGTGGAACTCGTAGTTGAGGCCACAGAAGTATTCGCAACCGACGCATTTGGTGCGCTTTGGTTAACGATTGATGGGTTCGCAGTGTTAGCTGATGTCCCAGCAGAGGCCGCTGTCGGCGCGATTGAGCTAGTAGCCGAACACGCGCCAAGCAACACGGACGACAGTCCCATTCCGACTGCAAAGATTTTCGACCTTCTCTTAATTTTCATGGTCACTCCTATCATGCACATTTCACCAAGTGGGTGTATGGCTAGTAATAGAGTCGTGATCGATTATAAAAAGAAAGCGTTTAATTGATTATGAATTTGTTAGGTTCACCAGCACAGACAAAAAATTCCCCTGCGATTCCCGTATCTTGAACAGCAAAAGACCGTGTTAGACACCTAAATAGCGGCGGACAGCTAACAACGAACCGGTTGCACCAACTATGGTACCAATAGCCAATACAAAAAGCTCAGTCATAACTAAGTCATGAGTCGTAAGTACAAAAGAGGAAAGAAGCTGCACGTTGTAATGGTGGATAATATATCCAAAGAGTGAACGCACCCCGATAACTGCTAAGGCGGCAACCGCAGCTCCTGAAAGCCCTTGTATCAGACCTTCTAACATAAAAGGCACGCGGATAAACCAGTTGGTAGCGCCAACGAGCTTCATCACCATAACCTCTCGTCGTCGAGAAAAAATTGCCACGCGGATAACATTTAAAATAAGTACTGACGCTGAAAGTAACAGTATCGTAGCCAACCCGAGAATTACTAGCTGGGCGATTGAGGAAATTTTTAACATCGTGTCAATCGCAGCGCGATTGAAGACAACGTTCCTAACTCCCACTTGTTGATTGAATATCTGACCGACCGCAGGAGCTTCCGCCGGATCAACAAGTGAAACTCGATAAGAAGGAGGGATGTCGTTTTGTGTAACAGACGATAAGAAATCCGGCTGATTTGCCTCAAGTCGCCTGAACTCAACATAGGACTGAGCCTGATTTACATAGAAAAAGCTCTTTACCGCCGACGTAGCTTTTAGCTGATCAGCAATCGCCGCTGTTTGCGCCGCGGACGCATTTGGTTCCATAAATATTAAGAGTTGCGTACCACCTTGCCATTGCGATGTAGCTACGGTAACACCCTGCTTAATTAAGAGGGCTGATCCTACGAGCGCCAGAGAGACAGCAATTGTTAGTACTGCGGCCAAACTCATGAGCCTGTTGCGCCACAAATTCGACGCTGTCTCTCTCACTACATAATCTACTGAAAATGCCAAATCAAATCCCTCCCAGGTTTTATTTTGCAAACAATGACTCTTGGCTATTGAGCTTCAGAGCCGATGCCATACACGCCACGAACCTGATCTCTTGTAATGACACCTTTGTCGAGTTCAATAACTCGACGTCGCATCGAATCGACAATTCCGACATCATGTGTAGCCATGAGTACCGTCGTGCCGGTTCGATTGATTCGTTCCAGAAGCCGCATAACACCCCAGGACGTCTCTGGATCAAGATTACCTGTGGGCTCGTCCGCCAACAGGATCAACGGCTTATTAATAAAAGCGCGGGCTATGGCAACCCTTTGCTGCTCTCCACCAGATAGCTCCGTAGGTAACCTAGTTGCCTTATCAGCCAAACCGACCAACTCAAGCATCTGTGGAACCTGTGTAGCAATTAACTTCTTCGACTTACCGGTTACTTCAAGAGCAAATGAAACGTTTTCAGCGACCGTCTTGTTGGGAAGCAATCTAAAGTCTTGGAATATTGCTCCTATATTACGCCTAAAAAATGGCACCTTCCAATCGGGCATTGCCCCCAAATCTTTACCTGCCACAAATACGTGCCCAACGTCGGGTCGATCTTCACGTAGCATCAGGCGCAAGAGGGAAGACTTACCGGACCCAGACGGACCAACTAAGAAAACGAATTCTCCGCGTTGGATAGACAATGAGCAGTCGCGAAGGGCGTACTGTCCGGTCTTATACGATTTTGTAACTCGATCTACTTTGATCACGCAGATTACCTAAATCCTTTGACTATTTTCATCAATCTAAATATCAAAAACTACGATTTCGAATTGCTCTTAGCCCAGCGCAAGTAGGACTCCATAAAAAATGTAATTTCGCCATCAAGTACAGCATCAACATTCCCAGTTTCGACTTGTGTTCTCAAATCCTTGACAAGCTGATACGGTGCTAAAACATACGACCGAATCTGATTTCCCCAGCTCATTTCAGTACTATTCCCAGCCAACACTTCCCGCGTCTGTCGTGCTTGCTCTTTTTCTAAATCAAGTAACTTGGCCGCCAGTATCTGTAAAGCTCGCGCCTTATTTTGGTGCTGAGATCGTTCATTTTGACAAGACACCACAGTAGAAGTAGGTAGGTGCGTAATACGAACAGCTGAGTCCGTCACGTTCACATGCTGGCCACCAGCACCGGAAGAACGAAACGTGTCAATTCTTAGGTCTTTCTCATCTATGTGTACCTCAGTAGCGGCTTGGGTCAAGGGAAAAACTTGAACTAAAGCAAAAGAAGTCTCCCTCGAATGCTTTGAGTTAAACGGTGACATCCTAACTAAACGATGTACGCCGCGCTCGCCTTGGAGCATACCATACGCGTAGCGACCCTTCACAATTAAGGTCGCCGACAAGATACCAGCCTCTTGACCCTGCGAGATGTCATCAATCTCGAGATCAAACTTGCTCGATTCAGCCCATCTGCTATACATACGCAGCACCATTTCGGCCCAATCCTGGGCGTCAGTACCTCCTGCGCGAGGCTTAATTTCTAAAATTGCGTCGCTCTCATCGTCTTCACCTGAAAACAGCGCGCGTAGCTCAATTTCGCCAAGCCGCTGGTTGAGGTTAGCCAAGTTTGACTCTCGCTCGGCGTTCAAATTCTCATCATCCTCTTCGGAAAGCAATTCCTCAAGGGCTCGAAGGTCGTCTAGTGCTTTTTCCGTGGACGCAATCGTGTCACGATCCGCTATCAATCTGTTATATTCTGACGTAATATTCCTAGCTGAATCGGCATCGTTCCAAAGATCGGCAGACGAAACTATCGGCTCCAATTCGGCTATGCGAACCAAACTAGGGCTTAACTTCAAATAAATCTTGGCTTCTTCAACTCTCTTAATGAGAGCTTCAAGCTCGTCCGAATATGATCGCAAGTAGCTAAACCACCCAGCTAGACGTCGACGATTGTTAAGGCGCGACTAATGGCACGCTAAAGTACTTGATACAACCTAGTCGCTTTGAGCTCCATGGCAGTGCTTGAACTTACGTCCGCTCCCGCACCAGCACTTATCGTTTCTTCCCAGCTTTTTGATGGCTGGGTCATTTTCTGTCTCAGTCGGAACCAGATCAAAGGCCGCCAACCCAGATGTAATAGGTAAAGCATCGGAAGCTAAATCAGCAACTTCACTTTGAGCACTTTGGTAAAAGGCTTGAGCCAGATCAGTACCAGGGGAAAGCGTTGGCTGTTGTTGGTTCACAACTTCAACTCGCATTATGAAGCGAAGGTACTCCTCATCGATTTGGTCGACCAAAGTGGAAAACATCGCAAATCCTTCGCGCTGCCACGCTACCAAAGGATCTTGTTGCCCCATAGCACGCAAGTTAATGCCTTCTCTGAGATAATCCATCTCAGCTAAGTGTTCCCGCCATTTGGTGTCCAGAACACTAAGCATCACTTCACGTTCTACAGCACGCATGGTTTCAGATCCGCCAGGGACCAAGGCTTCGCGTTGGCTATAATATGCGATCGCTTCAGCTCGAAGACTTTCAAATATATGATCCTTCGATTCAGCATTTTTCAACTCATCGACATCAAACTCTGTCGGGAAGACTTGGCCAACCTCGGTTAGTACTCGTGCAAGATCATAGCTCTCGATAAAGTCACCCTTACAATTCTCGTCAATAATCCGGTCCAGGACCGAATCAAGTACTTCAATCGTGTGCTCTTGCAGATCACGACCGTCGAGAACCGCCCTTCGAAGTTCATAAATGACCTTTCGCTGCTCATTCAACACTTCATCGTACTTGAGAACTTCTTTTCTGATTTCTGCGTTTCGTCCTTCAACGGTGTTCTGAGCCTTTTCAATAGCTCTAGATACCATCTTGTTTTCAATGGGTAAGTCATCGGGAAACGTGCGCTCAAGAATGGATGAAACTGCACCCGTGGCAAATATTCTCATCAAATCGTCTTCTAAGGATAAAAAGAACCGGCTCTCACCTGGATCCCCCTGACGACCAGAACGACCCCGAAGTTGGTTGTCAATTCGCCGTGACTCGTGACGCTCCGAACCTAGAACGTAAAGGCCGCCTAGTTCACGCACCGCGATTGCCTCCTGGGCACACTGCTCTTTAAACTTAGCGATCAATTCACTTCGTACATTTTGGTAATCTTGATCATCAGAAGAAATACCCCTCGCGGTTAGTTCGAAATCTGCAAGACCTTCTGGATTACCACCAAGCAAAATATCCACGCCACGACCCGCCATATTGGTAGCCACGGTTACCGCCTTTAGGCGTCCGGCCTGAGCCACAATTTGCGCCTCAATCGCGTGATGCTTAGCGTTTAAAAGCTGGTGGTTGATACCTCTCGCGTGGAGGAGCTTGCTAAGAACTTCTGACTTTGCAACTGAAGCAGTACCAACTAAAACAGGCTGACCGATCTCATAACGTTCCGCAATTTCTTCAACCACAGCCTCGAATTTCGTTGCTTCTGTCTTATAAACCAGATCAGCTTTGTCATCTCTAGCTAGCGCGACGTTCGTGGGAATCGGAACCACCGGCAGGTGATACGTTGAGGCAAATTCGGCAGCTTCAGTTTCGGCAGTACCCGTCATACCTGCCAATTTTTCATACATTCTGAAATAATTCTGCAAGGTGACGGTGGCCCAGGTGTGATTTTCCTCTTTGATACGAACTCGTTCCTTGGCTTCTACAGCTTGATGTAGACCTTCAGACCAGCGCCGTCCTTCTAAGATTCGATCGGTAAATTCGTCGACGATTTTCACCTCGCCACGATCTACGATATAGTCCTTATCGCGCTTGAAAAGCTCTTTGGCACGCAGAGCCTGGTTCAATTGATGCAAGAGGTGTGTCGAACTAGGATCGAACAGGTTCTCAATGGAAAGCGCCGCTTCAACTTTGTCAATACCATCTTCAGTTGGATAAACAATCTTTTTCTCTTCGTCAACTTCGTAATCAACAATCGGGCGCAATGTCCTAGCGATGGATGCAAAATCGTAATAAATCTTTGGCGGTTGGCCTGTCGGACCTGCAATAATGAGCGGGGTTCGCGCCTCGTCAATCAAGATCGAGTCCACTTCGTCAACAATCGCAAAGCTGTGACCTCGCTGCACAATTTCTTCTGCATTTTTCGCCATATTGTCACGCAAATAGTCAAAGCCAAATTCGGTATTGGTACCGTAGGTGACGTCACAAGCATACGCAGCACGTCGTTCAACGGGATCTTCTACTCCAGGCAGCACCAAGCCGACGCTTAGCCCTAAGAACTCATAAATCCTTCCCATCCAACTAGAGTCGCGTTGGGCAAGGTAGTCGTTGACTGTCACGACATGCACGCCCCGCCCAGCTAGCGCGTTTAAGTAAACCGGTAGCGTTGAGACCAACGTCTTACCTTCACCGGTTTTCATTTCAGCAATCCATCCGAAATTTAACGCCATCCCACCCATCAATTGGACGTCATAGTGACGTTGGCCAATCGTTCTAAACGCTGCTTCGCGCACAGTCGCAAAAGCTTCAACCAAAATGTCATCGAGCGTTTCGCCTTGGGCGATTCGAGATTTGAATTGGTCAGTCTTGGCACGAAGTTCGGCATCAGAATAGGACGCGTATTCGCCGTCAAGTTCGTTGATGGAAGGTACGATATCGGACAGGCGACGTACCTTTTTTCCTTCTCCGGCGCGTAATACTTTTGATAAAAGACTCATGATTAATCAATCGTAGTAAAGATATGCAGTTAGGCACTCGATTTCAGTATTTGATGTGGTGGCAAACCACTCTTTTATTTTAGACAGTCGCGCCAAAATCGCTCTACGTCCAAACCGTATAGATACCGCATAGTTAAAACCACCTACATGACCGAAAACACCTACTCGTTTGGCGTGGAGGGCAACCTATATGGGTCAAACTAGCGACTCATTCCCTTTTCGACTGGCAATAGATACGACATACAAACTTCCTAAACCTGATTAAAACTATCTTACGGTTTGTATCTTGGTAAAGACTTTCAAATGCCGGTGGGATCCTAGATGAATTTTCGAATTCCGACGTACAACTATTGCAAGGTGTGATCGGGAGATCAAAATGTGTTCTTGCTAATCCTAAGGACTGATATCTTGTATGCATCCAGATGTTACAAGGTAGTTGTCGTACCGATGGTTCGTAAATATTTAGACCGCCCTTTTCGTACAAGCCTTGGAGAATCTCGGTAATTCTAAAAACCTACAACACTTGACCACAGTACACTCTTTTGCCAGATACCTGTTTCAGGCCGCATGACCAGCGACAGCCAGATCAGACTTTGGCCATACGATTTAGTACTAAAGAAGCTCGCTTACAAACAGCCCTCTCTAATCCGTCTTTTTCTCCCACCCTGTCTCTGTAAGAGTTGCCGCTTCACACGTACTCTCCTTGACCAGAGTGTTGAGGTAGTCCGCGCCCAAAAGCGTGAAACTTGCCAAATCCCCAGCTAGTTGATATCACCAGAAAATATATTCCAAGTCCTACCGCTATAAATGCAGCGGAAAAAGACAATGGAATTACCCTTCCAAGCGTAAAAGCGAGCCCAAGTGCTATCGTAAATTTACATCCCCCATCTGATAAGACGAAAAACACAAAGGTCTGATCTGCACGAGATCTTGGTAAATTTGCGCTGACCTTTGCCCACGAACTAGCGAAAAGCAGAATAATCCCAAGTGTGGATCCTGCAGCTGATCGTCCAAA
Organism: Actinomycetes bacterium; assembly: GCA_021785005.1. Lineage (GTDB taxonomy): Bacteria > Actinomycetota > Acidimicrobiia > Acidimicrobiales > Acidimicrobiaceae > Acidithrix. Next base: position 566 of record JAJYGT010000171.1, on the reverse strand, counting down.
AAGCATCGTAGCGATTCCCAATCCAGCGATACCCAACCACGTGAACGCAAACGCGGATCGCTTGAACAATATCAACCGCCCGCGATTGAATAGCGAGCTGTTGCTGGCTACAAGATGAGGATGTAACGCCGATTTCGGTTTCTCCAAAAATTGTTCTTGATCAGGTGTCAACATTGTCTTCATGGTAGGTTATCTCCATTCTTATGTTGCTGAGCTGTTTTAGTGGAGTGCATTCGAGCCCTAGGCAAATGGGTAACAAGGATGCCAAATACGGCCAATAAACCCAAAACAATCAAGGAAGCGAACGATATCCCGCCAGAGCTTGAAACCGTGGGCGCGTTTATTAAATCGCGGTATATTACGAAAGGTGTCGCAGCGACTACGGCAAGCAACACATAACTTGATATTTTGCCAAGTGTCTCGATGCGCTTTGGCGCTACACCCTTCCACGCCGTCGTGTGCAAGTCTTTTTTCACAAGGTCCAGTTTCCGCGATGTACTTGGCAAAATTAACCGTCTTGCTAGTGGCCGTACGGTCTCAGGGGTCAAATTTGCAGTCACGAAAAG
>JAJYGT010000141.1 GCA_021785005.1 Actinomycetes bacterium | reverse complement strand
GTTTGGTGTGTCTTATTAACAACCATTCTACCAGTTCAGAGGGCACTATTTCTTTATATAGCGTCTAATTTAGATGTCGGTTCGGTGTTTCTAGGTTTAATTGGTTGTCTCAGCAGCAACGATGTGTGCATGAAATTTTTTATCCAAAAGCCCGAATATGAATCGTCAAGATTCTCGATTTGACTTGCTAGGCATTGTAATGTCTGGTTGGTATGGCAAATGGTAATACGAAGTATTTTGTTTTCTTTATCTAAAACGCACGTTCAAGCTGAAAGTTCTGCGGTATTTTGACGTTTTGTACCTGCATAGGAAGAACCCAATTATTTGGGCAGATGTCTTACCGCTGGTAAGGTGGCGTTGAAATAATTTTTTTGTCAGGAGCTAGTTGATGCAGTTGGAGTTCAGCAGTACAAGCGATGTTATACGTCAGCGGCTAACAGGTGGAATCGGTGTCAAATGGAACTCGTATGCACCTGATATCGTTCCAATGTGGATCGCTGATATGGACTTTGGCATTGCGAGCAACGTGGAAGATCATTTAATCGACATGATCCAAAACGACACTCTTGGCTATAACAACCAAAATCTAGCCGATCGTTTGTTAGAAGCTTTCATTTTGAGATATCAAGAGTTTTTCAGTTGTCAGCTAGACCCGGCTAAAACAGTTTTGGCAACTGATGTGGTTCAGGCGATCTATTTAAGTATTGCAACCATGACTGCAAAAGGCGACAAAATCGTCATTCAAAATCCGATTTACCCCCCTTTTATGGCAGCGGTTACAGATCTTGGTCGCGAGATCGCTTTTAACACGATGAAGTCAAATCCGACCGGGTACCAAATAGATTTTGGGGATCTCGAAGACAAAATGTCTGATCCGCGAACGACGATGATGCTATTATGCAATCCTCATAATCCAACTGGGCGCGTATTCACTACTTTAGAATTAGCAACAATCGCTCAATTAGCGGCTAAGTACGGCGTCACGGTTATCTCAGACGAGATTCATTCAGAAATCACTTACGATGCAAATGCTCACATACCTTTCGCCAACGTTGCCAGCAGTTATGGTTGCAACTTCGTAATTACTACGTCGGCTTCTAAGACTTTTAACCTGGCAGGTCTAAGATGTGCGGTTGCTGCGTTTTCAGACGACGAAGTTTTAAAGAGATACAACTCAATTCCTTATCATATGCGTGGTGCGGTATCTAGTCTTGGCATGGCCGGAACTTATTTCGCATGGACGTACGGGAACGACTGGAAGTCCAGAGTACTAAGCGTGCTCGGTGACAACAGACGGCTACTAAAAGAAAAACTAGAACCTATAAACGAACTGGTGAGTTTTTTTGAACCAGAAGGAACCTACCTCGCTTGGCTTGATTTCACCAACTTAAAACTTGAGCAAGACCTGACTGAATGGCTACTAAAAGACGCACATCTAGCACTAATTCCCGGCCCAGCGTTTGGCCCAAATGGAGATAACTTTGCGCGCTTGAACTTCGGGACCACGACTAGTAACCTTGAATTCGCCCTGGATGGCTTAGTCACTGCGGTAAGAAAAACACTTGCTTGAAAACTAAATCTATGTGTCAATAGATCAGGTCGCGACATTCAACCGGTTAAAGATATCAAAAATTGGGAATAGTGTAGTTATCACTACAGTTCTTATTTAGAGACGACGTGACTGTTGGAATTTAACCTGAGAGGAAATTATGACAATCGAAAACCCAAGGTACGATGATGAACGTGATGCGATAGTCCAAGCGGCTGCATTGCTGTTTCAAAATGAAGTGATGTCACATAGCGGGCATGCAAACCTTTCCGCACGGGTATCTAATGATTCAATGTTGCTCACAATCGAGGGTCACGTGCGCGGGCTCCGAAATGAAGGCATAGCTCTGGTTGGCCTAGACGGATCGGTGATTGACGGAAAGTTAGATCCGGCGAATGCAGAAATAGTAACCATGCATTCAGAGGTCTATAAAATTCGACCCGATGTACACGGTATTATTCATACCCATTCCCCTTCGCTGCTATCGTTTGCATTCGCGCACGCAGAATTGCCGTGTCGCTACGAGGCCATGCTTCGGTTCGAACAAGCCGTCGCCGTTCCAGTTGTACCGTGGGCACCACGGGGCACCGAAAGATCCGTAGGCGCAATAATCGATGTCCTTCGCGACAATCCAAATACAAAGGCTGTTTTATTAGCTAACCATGGTGTTTTAGTTTTTGGAAAATCTCCCAGAGACACCGCTCTTACACTCACGGTTCTTGAAGAAGCCGCAGCCGCTGAACTTGACGCTGCGACTCTATCAGGCGCTAAAAATTTCCCCGCGGGCGCCCTTGATCAGGTACTAGCTGGCATCTCGAGATTCAGTTAAGGAGAATCATCAATTGGAAACTAATACAGACAAAGCAGAGTCCATTCGCGATAGATATCGCGCGCTCTTTGGAAAAGTGCCTCAGGGGATCGATGCAAGGATAACACTTGGCGAAATTTCGGGTCGTGTAGAATCTATAGTCGCCATTGAAAATCTTCGAGATGAACTAATTATGAAGAATCCGCTTGGGCTCACGCAAGGTCAATTGGTTCATTTTGGACAATTGATCGTTCTGGGCAGATCCGGACCGGCTTCATCTCACGCGACAGCAGCCTACAAGGCCGGCGCTTCCATCGCTGAACTAGTGGGAGTGGCAGAGTTGGCACTCATTACGGGCGGAATGCCCGCATATGCCCTAGGTGTAGAGATCATTTCTAAATTAGTAGAGGATGAGGCCAAGTCCACTGAAGGATAATGTGAAAGAATACGACGCGAACGCTTTATCTAGTGAAATCGACAGCGCAGGATTCGATGGATGTGATACCCAAACCCATCCTGGGATAGGATTTCGCCTAAGTCGCATTAGCAGGATCTTGCGCACGAATTGGGCGATAGTTCTTCAGGAATTTGATCTTAGTCCACCTCAAGCGGCAATTTTGCGCGTGTTGTTGCTTGAGGGTGCTCAAGGTATTCGAGAACTTGGTCGCGCGTTAGCCCTTGACCCAATGAATTTAAAACGATACTTAGAAATCCTTGTCCAAAAAGGATACGTTTCAATGCCTCCCTTTGCGGAACGAGGCAAGAAAAGAATGGTGTCGATTCTTCCAGAGGGCGAGCTTGCGGCAACTCTGGTTCTCCAGAAAGTAAACGAGCAAGACCTGTGGTTCCAGAAAATCTTGGGAGATGAAGAAACGGACCGCTTGGTGGCGTTGCTCTCGGTATTAGAAACTCAACTGCTATGACAATTGGTTACGCCTAGGAACTTTAACTTATACTTCGGTGACGTCGTCTAAATACTTGCTCGTTGGCGTTAATTTTATTGGAAATTTTGCTCGGGCTAATTAAAACCGCTTTTGTATTGGCTGCAAGGAGATTGTTTCGACTTTGGTGATATGTTCGGTTATAGTTTTGTTTTGTGATCAAATCGGTGTTTAGCAATGGCGTAATGCGCGATGTATTTGCAGGTCTGGGCCTAGATAGCGCACTTATTGACTTGATTGAAGTAGCTAATGAAGCTTCGATAAGAAGCTGCTTTCCCGTTTCTGATTTGGCATCGGCGTCGTTTAGTGTTTTTGGTGCTGCATTGGTAAGACTAAATCAAGCATTATTTAACCAAACGAACGTCGTTAAGGTGGATCAAACCCTTGCGTCAGCCTGGTTCGGTTTTACGTTTCAACCCATTGACTTTCACATAGTCAGCCCATGGGACACGCTATCTGGCGATTACGCTACCAAGGACGGTTGGATCAGAGTTCATACAAATGCCAAGTCTCACAGATTGGTAGCAACCGATCTACTTGGACTCACCGATGTTGATGAAAGGCAAATTCCCTTGTTCGCCAAGCAGGAAATTTTACGATGGAAAAAATTCGACCTCGAAAATGCTCTGGTGGAAAACGGCGGATGCGCAGCGGCGATGGTGTCGCGAGACACTTGGCTTAACTCGAATCAAGGATCTTCACAGGCCAATCAGGGCTTGGTGAATCGCGCCAAGCGATTTCAACCCTTCGTCTTTGAAACTTGGAGACCTACAAGACAAAAGCCGCTGGCTGGCATGAAAATTCTAGACATGACAAGGGTTTTAGCCGGACCTGTTTGCACTCGGATTTTATCTAGTCTGGGCGCGAATGTACTGCGCATAGATCCTCCAAGTTGGAATGAGCCAGGTGTTAGTCCTGAGGTCAACGTTGGGAAACGCTGTGCACATTTAGATTTGAAAACACCTTGGGGAAAAGCGATATTTGCCGAGCTCTTAGATCAAGCCGATGTGTTTGTTCACGGACTTAGACCGGGCGCGCTAGATGGACTCGGATTTGGACCGCTTGTCATCGATTCCTTGCGTGATGGAGTCATCGACGTTTCACTTTCAGCCTTTAGCGAATCCACTCCATGGGCGTCGCGACGCGGCTTTGACAGCTTGGTTCAGATGAGTTCGGGAATCGCGGATCACGCAAAAGAGATTGCAAATTCAATTAGACCTGTACCGCTTCCTGTTCAGGCGCTTGATCACGCAACTGGGTATTTCATGGCAACGGAAGTACTCCTGGCAATTCTTGACCAAACCGTGAATAATCTTGCAACTCGCTCCAAGTTTTCCTTGGTGAGTACAGCTGATCTCTTGGCAAAATATGCTATGCCCCAATTTGTTGGGAATCTCGAAATTGGCCAGATACCATTTGACGGCGACGTCTATTTCCTTGAAACCACGCCGTGGGGAAAAGGTCGAAGGATGCGCCTACCCTTGGCGGTGGAAGGTACCAACTTTTCATTTCCTTTGCCTTCGCGGCCGATCGGGTACGATAGGGCAAGCTGGTAAATCGTAATCTGCGAGCTTTGGATAAGTATCGTACCACGCGGGAACTAAGAGTATTTAATTGGATGATCTTATGCTTAAATTTAAATAGCTTGCCGGATGTATTTAATTCCTGGTTGGTCTACCTCCAAGAGGGTACCATAACCGCTTGTTCGATCTGTCACTCAGAAACTATTTGTAGGGTTTGAAACCTTAATGCAGGCTTTTTAAATTCGACTACGCACTTTTGTCGCGTACGTACTTTATTAGGTATGAACAATTCCAATGAAGCTGTCAGCGGCAATATACCGCCTACACACGAACCGGATTTAACCACTGCCATCCAAGGCGTCGTGGCAAAAGCTGAACGTCGCTACCGTAGCCTAAAGATTTTCGGAGCTGCGAGCTTATTGCTAGGTGTCGGCGGTTTGACTTTTGGATTAAGGAACATCGTTCCTGCTTCAAGCAATTCAAAAATCAGTGCGAATACTACGGTCCCGTTTCAAACTGCGTCCCCTAATCGGTCTAACGGGCTAGGACCAAAAATTTCTGGCGCGCCAGGCTCGATGATCCCCGATATAGCCTCTCAGGTGGCACCGACTTTTACGCGTCAAACCTCACAAAACATCACTATTAATTACGATGTTTTACAAACCTACCCGACACGGATAATGTGCCCGCAAGCATATGGTGCGCCTTCTCCCCTATCGGCGAGCCCTCCGATTACAGCCATAGCTTCTCCATCTCCTCAACCGAGTCCTGTCGTTGGCAGCAATAAGCAAGCGTCAACTACAGTGGTCGGTAGCACCAGTAATACGCAAGTATCAGGTACGGTGGTTGGTAGCGGTAGCGGTACGCAAGGAGCAGGCGCGGTTTCTGGGACTGGTCAAACATCGGTCATACCGTGCTTGACAACTGGGTTTGCACAACGATTATATTCAGGATCGATCGCGATGAACATCTCTACCAGCGATGGTTCAAATCATTTGTTCTTTGCATCGATGACTCCAACTGGATTGCAAAATACAGAGCCGGCAAGTCCAAATTATCTGACTGTTGGATTTTTTACCACCAATAGCGGACAACAAGTACTCGTAGCGGCAGTTCCTGACCCAACCGGTGGATCAACACTTACTTTGAGCGATCCCAGCAGCAAAGTGTTAGATACAGCCTCTAGCGCAAGTTTTAGCAACGAAACTGACACTGCAACTAGTCCCTGGTTGGTTGTCGCTTCTTATCTGCCGACAAATACACCACCAACCTGCCAATTTCCAGGCGGATACTTACTTGCACTTTCAAACTCAACGAATAGTACTAACGATACCTACGTGATCCCTCCAATGGGAATTGGCGATACCACCAGAACGTGTATGTCTGCTAGTTTTACCGATTCATTTTCCACGGGATCTAATTCTGCTACCACAACCGTCGTGAATCCAACTACCACAACAACGGTGCCCAGTGCATCTTCGCAACCCATTTCATAGCGTATTTACTGATGAGAGTTTCTTTCCAGGATCACAAACAAAGGCCTTATGGTGATTATACGGTCGCTTGTATCGCAAAGACAAAGATATTCCATGAGAGCTCAAAGGCTCTATTAGCTGTGTCGTCTTGGCTATGTTAGGATCAATGGATGAAACAACGGCGATCCTCGCTAATAGCCCAACCAGAATGATCTCGAGGGATAATCGGTCAAAGACGCAGGCTCCGAGCGCGCTTTTTAGTGAGTTTTTTTGTGCTGAGTACCCTAAGCTATTGCGGTGCGTAAAAGCTGTTGGCGGTTCGTCGAATTCCGAAGATGTCTGTCAAGAGGCTTTCGCGGTGGTGTTAACCCATTGGAAGTCGGCAATGTCATCTGGAAATCCAAGTGGATATCTGTATCGATGCGCATTTCGCCAGTTATCTAAAGAATTTCGTCGTAATAAACGCGACCATATCGACACATCCCCCGGCGCCGATCTGCAACCAACACCACTTGAAGACTTTGCCGAGACTTTATGTACGATTGATGAGTTGGAAAAAGCCATCTCGAATCTTACGCCACGAGCCAGGGCATGTACAATTGCTTATTTTTATCTTGGACTAAATTCTGCTGAGATCGCTAGGGCCTTACGAATTACACCTGGCACGGTGCGAAAACACTTGAGCGATGCTCGAGAAGTATTACGAAACGACCCAACATTCAACAAGGACTAAATCAAAATAGGGCCACAGCACTTGTGCAGAACGGTAATCCACGTCGGATTCATATCTTTGGTCAACGAATTAGAAGACTGTCAAACGATTTGTACTCGGTGATTTGCCTGTCATCCAAGGTCAAGAATGTCTAGGCATAAGCAAAGTATTGCCAGCGCATTACATTGGGCCCAAAATTAGTCACCAACGTTTTCAAATATCCGCATTCGTCGGACATAGCTCGTCAAGATAACATCAGCAAGTGGACAAGAGGAGGTTTTGAAATTACTACTCCCCGACAAGCCCATCTATCGATTCACGTATAAGATCGGCATGACCGTTGTGGCGTGCGTATTCCTCTACCAGGTGCAATAAGATCCATCGTAAGCTTGGCGCGTCGCCTTTAGGTGATGAACGTACCGCGAGACGATCAAGACCGCCGTTAGTCAGAGCATCTGTCACTTGGGCACGAGAACGAGTAACGGAATCCTGCCACATTTTGTACAGTTGTGCAGGAGTGTCAGTACTGGCTGTGTTCCACTCCCAATCCGGATCCGCGTCCCAATCAATCGAGTCCCAAGGAGGCTCGGGGTCTTGTCCGTGTAACCATTGCGAGCACCACCAGTCCTCGACCAGCGCTAAGTGTTTGAGCATGCCGCCTAGAGTCATAGAAGATGAAGCCACTCTCGTCCCTAAACCCTTGGCATCAAGCCCTTGGCATTTCCACGCAAACGTAGCACGCTGGAACTCCAGGAACCCTAGTAATGTAGCCGTTTCATCGCCAGTTAGAGGCGGTTCTGGACGACCCTGGACATCGAACGTAGTCATAAACAATGATTTTAGAGCTCAACAAACCAGAGGTCGTCAGAAGTAAAAAGTTCTTCAACCCAAGTAGTTTACCCCATACCAACTATTGGCTTATTCAGTGTCATTGCTCCAGTTGAGCCATAGAATCCTGCGTCACCAAAGGTAAATATTCCACCATCAGCAGCAACTAACCAGTATCCTTTGCCATCTGGGGTAGATGCCATACCAACTATTGGTTTATTGAGTGTCATTGCTCCAGTTGAGCCATAGAATCCCGCGTCACCAAAAGTAAATATCCCACCATCAGCAGCAACTAACCAGTATCCTTTGCCATCTGGGGTAGATGCCATACCAACTATTGGTTTATTGAGTGTCATTGCTCCAGTTGAGCCATAGAATCCCGCGTCACCAAAGGTAAATATCCCGCCATCAGCAGCAACTAGCCAGTATCCTTTGCCATCTGGGGTAGATGCCATACCAACTATTGGCTTATTCAGTGTCATTGCTCCAGTTGAGCCATAGAATCCTGCGTCACCAAAAGTAAATATTCCACCATCAGCAGCAACTAGCCAGTATCCTTTGCCATCTGGGGTAGATGCCATACCAACTATTGGTTTATTGAGTGTCATTGCTCCAGTTGAGCCATAGAATCCCGCG
>JAJYGT010000146.1 GCA_021785005.1 Actinomycetes bacterium | reverse complement strand
CTCGACGAGAAACTAGATATCATCAGTATTGCAACTGCAGGAGTGGTTGGCGTAGCGGTTGGAATTGCTAGATCCGCACCCATTTATGATTGGAACAAGCAGGAGGAGATGGGAGGAGGCTTTGAGGTTGATTTAGAGCCTTAGTTGTGCTATTTCGTTGGTGGTAGGGTGGGAGCAAGAGGATCCGCGCTCTGGTTCGAGCCCTATCATCGTACGCCACTCACTATGAAAGCATTTTCCTCGCTAATTCGTGGTTTAAATTCGTGAGCTTAAATTTAGACTAGTACTTGAAACGATTTCGGCACGGTGGGAGTAACACAAAGTCGTGTTCCGTGGCAACCTTGAGATGTTGGTGGCTATTTTGGTTTTGAGCTGATCCGATTATCAAGCACGAATAATGCGTTTAAAACTGTTATAACTTTCCTATAATATTAATTTGTTCACTTTCATTTGATTGTCTAATATATGTGTCTTGCAATGTAATTTCTTTCAGGCGCTTGTAGGTTGGCATTTGAAAAATGTCTCCAAAGTTAAGAACGTTTGCGGAGGAGGCACCAACATCGCTCAAAGTGCTGATCCAGTATTTGCCATGGCATATTTAAAATTGGTTCGATTCGTAGAACTTCATTCAGGAAAGTTGCTGCTGACAATACCGGCTTGCGTGTGGTGCTTGTAATGATGTCCTTAACCGTAGTTGCTGTCACGGTAGCGGGTCCAGCCGGAAATTAGACCCGAAAGTTCCCGGTTATTAGCCAACCAATTTACTATTCCTACGCGTTGGATCCGATGATTTCTGATGTGGTTTTGGGTAACATAATTATGTTTGGCGTCGGCAATAGCGAAAGGCTACCAGATACCACCTGGGCATAAGACGACGCAAACTGATCTAAAGGGTGTACCCGATAGCTAATTCGCCACCGAGGATCAATGCGTCAATGGCGTACGATAGCACGAGCAACCAAATCAATCGTTCTGTTCGGGGTGCCGGCTAGGGGGAGGGGCTTTGATAACCAGGCCCATGTCATGTCGTGTGAAAAGATACCTGGATGCTGAAAGGCCAGTTGGATCAATTACGTTAACAATATTTCCGGCAACTCTGCCGTCTGCTACTGCGCCGACCACAATGTAGTTCCATCTGTAAGTGCTATCGTGACGAGTAAACAGACCAGCCATCCCACGAGTGGAAATATTTGTAGGTGCTTGTGGCTGGTACGCGTGTTGGAGGAATCTTGATTCTTCTCGTCCGTCGTATGACCCATAGCTGATGTCTTAAAGTACTGTGCGGTTTAGGGTAAAAAAAAGAAGGGTACCAATTATAAATTTCAGTTGGCGGAGCCCACGGATCAATGAGGCTTTCTCTTTTCGTCCACAGCTAGTTATATCAACAAGATCCAGATCGCATGACGATGCACTTCTACCTATAAGAATCTAAAGGAGGTAATCGACAAAGTGTTGCGCTCACTCCTTGGGGCAAAGTTTGTCGAAACTAGGGGAAAGTGTACTCAGATGGTAAAATTTCTTGATTTAGCGCTTACTCGCGTTGGCTCCGCAAATTTGAAGGTCCAGGTGTGTCGCAGCTGTGTGATCCGATTTATCCGTATTTTTAGGAAATACGGATAGCCGTTTAGATTGGTACCTGCCAAGACGTATATTATGTAGTCGTGAATTCATGAGGTCAATGCGCCACTATCGAAGCAAGTTCACCATCTGTTTGTGCGCACGAGAGTGTTGTTTACGACAGGTGTGTTGCTCGCACTTTTAGGCAGTCATCTATGCAGCTCGACGCAGTAAGCGTTTCCCTCGAGCCGACGCGCGGCTGATTAGGGTTTGGTTCAAATTGAGATTAAACCGTATTTTTGCAAGAACGATCATCCAGCTAATAGGATCGGCTATGAGCTTGACTTTTTTACCTTGGCTGTAGTCCCGCGATTCGTACGTTATGGGGATTTCTAACGGAGTAAATCCTGCCATGATGAACCGACCGACGATTTCCCAGTCGAGATCAAAGCGATTCGACGAAAGATCAACCGTGTCGAGAATTTCTCGGCGAAATACTTTCCACATCGTAAATGGATCTCGCAGCCTGACCTCAAAAGAAAGATTAACCATCCAGGTAAAGATCCAGTGAGCTATATTCATGCTTTGCGCGAGCCATTGTTTATTTTCGAACGCACGGAGGGGCTTTGATGCAGAATGCCGACTGCCTAGAACAAATGCCGTATGTCCTTCTTCTATCGGCTTGATCAGCTTCCAAATATCTGAAAAAATGTACTCGTCATCAGCGTCGTATATCGCGACAATATCTCCGAATGCCACGTCAAATCCCGCTCTAACAGCATGCCCCTTGCCTTTTGGTTGAGCTTCTGTCACAATCGTTACTAAAGGGTGGTTTTTGTAAGATTGCACAACTTCAGCGGAACCGTCAGTTGATCCGCTTTCCACAATGATCAACTGTAGAACGGTATCCTCCCTACGAGAGGCAAGAGCGTTTTCGATTGCTTGTTTAACTGTGGAGATTTCATTGTAAATTGGCATCACAACCGAAACCGTTCTTGCGACTTCAGCACGATTTAAATTAGAAATATTCACCCTAGAATGCTTTCATGTACGACGTATTCTTGAAGATTGATCGTCACATTGTGTAATATGAGCATAGCAAACATCATTCAATATAAACTAATGTTTTGAAGCCTGGATGCAGCTGCTCTCAAATTTGATATCCGGCACTCGCTGCGTCACCATAAAACATTTTTACTGTTTCTAGTGAGAAGTCGCTTAGATTTTTGCCTAGCGAAGGTAGTTTCTTCCACAAGTCTGCTGTCATCGTGATGATGTCGCAACCAGATTGTTCTGCCTGAACCGCGTTTAAGATTTCCCGAGGACTTGCCCAAAGCAGTTTGTGCAACGAGCTTCGATGTACAAACTCTGCAGACTGCGCCATAATTGGAAGAGGATCAACCCCAGCGTCTGCGATCCTACCAGCGAAAACCGAAATAATGGCTTCGCAATCAGGATTTAGGGCGTTGCACACTTCTTCCACTTGCTCTACTGTCATAATCGCCGTAACGTTGAGTTTTACGCCTGAGTATGAGAGCTCTTTGATTGTTGTTGCCAGCGATTCTCGTTTGGTAGTAGTAACAGGTATTTTGACAAATACGTTCGAACCGAGATTGGCTATGCGTTTCGCTTGCTCAACTATTTCGTCTGCAGTATCAGCGAAAACCTCAAGCGAGAGCGGAAGTGGATCCACGATGGAACATGCGGTTTTGGCAAACTCTAAATAGTTTGATATACCAGCTTGGCGCATAAGAGTTGGATTGGTAGTAAAACCTTTAACAAGGGGATTCTTCCTTGATGTCGCTATTTCAGCTAGGTTGGCACCGTCAACGTACAAATCCAATGACAGATCATAACTCAAGGGTTTGCTCCTTTGAAGATTTCTTGAATACCAATTGCAATGCCATAGTGTAGCATGCGATCAACAACCTAAATGCACAGTGGAATAGTTAGTAGTTGGTAATCGATTGTAATGAAATAGTTTGTCTTTCCCGAAATGCTTCACCATAATATGACCCTGCTGTAGTAAGTTAGTCACGAGAATTGGTCTAATCGTTGATACGTTAACATCTCTCAATCGTTCTGATACGCCCATGAGATTGCTTCAAATGGACTTGAGTAATGATACTTGCGCTTATATGTCTGCAATTTGCAGCTATGCGCCTTTAACAGAGCGTTTGTGTTCTGTACGCTCGAACTTAACGGCTATCAGCACACTGATCTCGTCTAAGTTGAGGGAAAAGTTTATCCAACTTAGACGATATCCTGCATGTGAACCCCAACAAGGACAAAAAGGGGTGATGGTCTCTAGGTGATCGTAAATTGTTGGCTGCAGAATATTTCTTGTTGGCATATACAAAAAAATAAGAACTTATTGGTGGGATTCTTACTTGATTCCAATTGAGATCCGTTAAGAAGGTTCATTAATAATTAAGCTTTGTCAGTGGCTACTTACTTTGCGGTTCGAGTTGTGAATTCTAGAACCGTGCGCTTCTTGGGGCTTGATCGACTTGGATGTGCAGTTGCTAAGGATAGGCGCAACGCTGCGAATGTCATAGACTCGCACAGAGTGATTGTTGGCGACGTTGATTACCCGACTTTCTGAATTAATAACTATCGGGTATGGCGTATACCCGATCCCGCGGCTGTGGCGCGTATGCTTCACGACAGGGTTTGATCGAGCAAACAGAGGATAAAGGTAGCTTGGCTAAATTCTTTAAAAATTATAGGCAATGGCTCAGCTCATCGTATGTAAAAGATGGTGCAGCGATTGCGTTCATAACAGCGTCTATTGGGTTCATTTACCGACGCGTTCTTGAAGGTCACGAGAGTCTCTTGACAAACTCGAACTTGGGTCCCCCCGGTCCTCTCTTTATTGGTGATCCTGCCGCTGGAGGCGAGATAACTGCATATAAAGAGTTCGCAGTCACACACGCTTGGCTACATTTTCATTTGCCAATATGGCTGCCGATTGAGGGATACGGAATTAGCCTCGATAGTAATCAAGCAGCTCCTTGGTTTTTCCCGGAAATAATTTTTCACGTACTCTTTCCAACAAATCTATCCATTTGGAATGTCGTTGCGCTCATACTTGGTGCGTATGGAACGTATTTGCTGGCACGAGAGCTAAAAATCAAGCGACCGGGCGCTATTGCGGCGTCTTTGGCATATCCACTTATTGGTCCAGCAGTCGCGAATTTGAATTTAGATATGATCAACCCACTCATGATGCTGCCTTTTGCGATTTTTACGTCAATACGGCTAGTTGAGGCACTTGCCTACCGACGTTCCAGACTTCTTTGGATTCTTGCTTTTACGTTCACAATGTCGCAGTTATTTTTATCTGGGTTCGCCGAAGTTTTGCCACTAGAGTCCTTAGTCATCGGATTATTCACTCTAGCAAGGATCCTGACATTAGGGGTAGGGTTAAAGGTTCGAGCGCAAATAGTGGGTAATTGGGTCCTCTCAGTTGTAGCTGCGGTGGTTAGTTCGCTTGTCGCCACCGTACCCTTATGGGAAACCTTGAAGTCATATACCCTTCTTCAACCTCCAGGATCCTCCCTGGTGCACGAGCCGCGTTTTTTTTTGATTGACGTCTTCGATGCTTGGACTTTTGGCAAGGGTATTGCGGGTGATCCACTTGAACTTGGAAATACCATATGGGTTCCCGGCAATCCCGTAATCTACGCGATCGCTTTAAGCGCTACCGTATACCTCGCCCTATCTTGGAAACGAACCGATAGATGGCATAGAACATGGCTAGCCACAAGTTCTGTCTTAGTCGCTTTTGGCCTACTGGGGTTTGGCGATTTACTGGGCGTTTTGAATGCCTTTCGGGTTCCGCCTTTCGATCTAATATACACACCTCGTTTTTTGCCATTCATGTGGTGGTTGCCAATGGCTCTATTGATAGGATATGGTGTCGATGCCGCAACAAAAGTCAGCAAGTCCACAATTGTGCTCAGCTACGGCGTTATTTCGTCGGTAATTTTGATATTGGTAGTGAATCTTTTTCGGAAGGGTCCTACGATTTTCGCGATATTGAATTCGCAGAATCTCGATGCGACAATTGTGCGAAATGTGCCCGTGCTGCTACTTACTATTGGCGCCCTCGGTGTCACAGTATGTTCTCCAAAGAGACAAAGGTCAAGGATATCCGCTGTATTTATCATTTTGACAGCATTTGTAATGTTGCCAAAGAATTTTTTTGATTCCTACCAAGCGCCTCAGCAGGCGAAGGCTTTAGGTAATTTTCTGGTTGACAAGGGCTTAAGCCAAGGTCTTACTTTTTCGCCAGCGGATTACGTGCTTCCATCTGGGCTGCTCGGGCGGTCGATACCCAGCATTCAAGCATTTGATGTCTTTTTCCCGCCAGGATACACCGTTACGCTCGAGCACTGGTTCGGAACAGAAAATCCTTTCGCGACTCAATCCCCACTTTATCCAGGCGCCCCAGCGCTTGAAAATATTGTCCTCGACTACAATTCGTTGGACGCGCTTGTCCGTATCGGCGTGGAGACACTAATCGTGCACACCCCGATAGCGCCCGATTCGTTGGCAAATTTGTCCGTGCTGCCAAAGCCGTCATTTATGTCTACAGTTTCAAGTAGTAAGTACTATGCTGCGATGTCGACGTTGCTGAATCTATACTTGAGTCGTCCAGATTTGCAGGCCGCTATAGAGCGAAACACAATCAATGTAGCTCTTCTTAAGTGGGCTCTCAATACTCCCGCTGCTGGTGATGGCGCACAGGTTGTCCTTTCGCCGTATTTCCCTATCTATTCACGATTTTTGTCAGGGTCAGCGAGCCAGCCGTCGGTTTCCGCTTTTAATATTTCATCGCCTGTCGGAGACGGATTGGTGAGTTTAAAGTTTGTTGGAAAAACCTTTTTTGGTCCTACCCCAGAGTATGTCTATGATATTGCTCGCGGGGCTAACAAAAATGCCCTATGGGTACCTAGGACGTTACGTTTCTATCAAGGTTTGTCTCAGAGTCATCCAGTCGCACTTGACACTTCATTTGTGGCAGTTCCAAAAAATTTCGTTGGAACTAATTTCAATCAAAGGACTTTATCTGTGGAGATGGTCTCGTTTCGCGAAAATGCGTCATCTCTAACGACAACACTTGTGGCTAATCACAAGGGTTTAGTGGTGTTAAGAAGGCAAGTATCGCCTGGTGAAAGGCTATTTATCAATGGCAGACAAGTACCGCTCACGCTCGCAAATGGATTTCTGACGGGTATTCCAGTACAACGGGGGACTATGCATGTTGTACTTGAGTATGCGTCGACGCAGGTTGTTGCACTTTTTGCACTAGATCTAGTTGTAAACGTGCTGTTTGTACTTGCAATGCTGTTGATTCTAGGGAAACGGAAATTGAGAAAACTAGTGTCTATCGACCACATTTGAGAAGTCTTTCTTGAAGATAGGTGCATGTTTTGTATTGCGAAATAGCTAGTTGATTTTGGCAACGGGAGCTTCGGGCCGGCTATTGACTAGCCGTGGTGAATGAAGATCATGCTCAATGAGTACGCGTAGTTCCCCGCATCGCACAGCGGGAGTTCTGGTTGCAATAATTGGAAGTGTCCATCTCGGTTAGACAGCGCGGCATGTCTGCAGTGCGGGGTAAGCCCGTCACACAGCATCGTGGTGCGAGGATGCCACGAGAATCGTGGATTGTTGCCATTCAGCACAAGTACCAGACTTCTTATAGTTTTCGCCCCACCTGCGTTGAACATCGGAAATAGTAAACCAAAAAAAGACGGACTGCGGGTAGTGTTTTTACTCGATGCGCCAGTCTTGACATCTCAAAGCGATTCGTCAAAGTCTGCGTGCTAATTCATGAGACGAACAGCGCGCAAGTTGATGCGACGGTGACCACGTGGGGCGCGATGACCAATCAGATTCTGCGTTACGCGATCACCTCGTTAAACAGAGAGCTACCTTGGTCGCGTGAGGAGCAATGTCGGACTACTGGAAGCCATTGTTTTACTACTCTAAAAGGGTCCATCCGAAATTATGCTTCTGTATTCGCGTCACGTCGATAACTCGCCCTGTCGAAATATTGATTTCGCAGGCGCCACAAGGCTCGCGGACCGCCCGGTGCCCACGGACTGGTGCGTGGTTAGTTGGTGCCACCCAGAGCCAATTCGAAAGCTTTGTGATTTTACTCGCACGTGTACGGCAATCGTATGCGCGCCGGGTCCCAGTAGATACAACGAGCTTGTGAAGCTTCTCGAAAACCCGGGCTCAAACCCTTGGTAGCGACCGATACGAGTGGCGTCTCAAGCCGGATCATGCTCAATGTGCTGGTGGCTGGCGAATGTGATCCTGTTGCACTGGTCGATTTAGCCAAACGTCGACTGCGTTCTGATACCCGCGACCCCACCGAAGGTCTTACTGGTCGCTTCTGAATCGCCTTGGCAGTGGCGCAACAGCTGAAATAAGATACCTTTGGTAACTATCGCGAATTGTTACCTCTGTTGGTTTATGTCCCAATTGCTCAGCCGTACTTGTTCGTAAGTATAACTTAGTAGCTATAAAAGGCCAAAAATGAATGTCTCGAACTGTAATTCTTTTACCGAAAATCTAAATTAGGGCACTAACTGATCAGTCCGCTGTGGCTACTTAATACTAACTGTTTATGACATCTTGATATTGTTGGACACTATGTCACTGGGCGGAAGGACTAAGTGGGGAACTCAATTATTCCTGGTTCGAAAAATCCGGATGATTTGACAAGTCTGACAAGGTCCGAGTCATCCCCTCGCGAAATGTAAGTTTTGGCGCCCAGCCAAGCGCGTCTTGCGCATTTGAAATGTCTAGCACGTTTGCTGGAACGTCAAAGTTTCTCTCGCCTAAGTAGCGGGTTTCTAGACGATGGTTAATCTGTGAGGTTAATTCGGATATGATTTCGTTCACACTGGTACCTTTCCCTGATGCAAT
>JAJYGT010000144.1 GCA_021785005.1 Actinomycetes bacterium | reverse complement strand
ACTCAATGGGATAAGGATAATCCCTATCTAGTGCTCCAGGTCAATGATCATAAGGTACATTTCATAAGGGATCTTAGCGCATGGGCTCCACAGCAAGGACACGAATGGCCAATTGAAAAAGCTGAATTGCTCAAGAAAATGTGCAGTGGATTTTTCGAAGAGATTGGGAACGAATCGTTTGTTATCGCTGCAAACGATGGCCAACTGGTGGAGTCTTGGAGGCGTTTGCCGACCACTGATGTAGTAGAAAGGGCCAGAAAGGCTATTGAGGACCTACTTGTTGAAGATCGCCAAGAAATATCGAATGTACGATTGAGACTCCTCAATCTAAGCCGCGCAAATTCGGCGATGCTGTTTGACCGAGCCATTGATGCTCTGCTGAATCATCCCGGATGGGAAGACTTAACGCATACAATGCATGGTGAAAACGAGTCATTTGGTCCCAAATGCCCCATCCGCCACAACTATGAACTGCTCCAATCGCAGTTGGTGCGAGCTCGATTGCGAGCGTTGCTTGAACTTTGCGATCACAATGGCCTTCACGTCCCGATCCGGCAGATTCTTCTCATGATAGTCAATGCTTTGCTTGGACACCCCGACGCAAGAGATCATCTGTTGCTACCCGCCGATGTGCCCAAAATCATTACAGCTGGAACAGTTTCGAAAGCGAGTCTCTATAACAACGTGTTTGGGGGCAATCTCTCCGAACTTCGCCGGCACTCAATTACAATTTTTGATTATCTTGAACGCTTCCACGTCGGGTACGAAACTACAAATCGCGTCGATAATATCCTCATCTTCGGGCAAGACGACGCAGAGCTTGGCACCTATTTCGACAAGTTCATCGCACAAGACAAATTCTACGGTGCGGACGATCGCTTCTATGCTTCCAAGCACGAATATATCGAGGGCACAAACGAGGACGACGCAAATTCCCAGGAGTTCCTGGAAATGCTGATAAGCCAACGTCGAGGGTTGTTCTTCAAGATTCCAAAGGAAGAAGAGACCGAATTGAAACTATGGGAACTGTCTGTGTTTAAGTTCGCCGGGGAATACCTCGATGATGTAGTTGCTGTGCTCAAGAGAAAAGGAGCTGTCAAGCGGCCCATTCAATCTCGTTTGGTACGAGGGCTGAACCGCATCTTCACCGGGATGCTAATCAACAGCGACCGGGAACTCTACTTAGCTACGAGCGGAAATTACTCGCAGGCGAAGGTCAGTCGTATTCTTGTGGACCGAGTGTCAGTCGAGCCTAGTAAGGGTGAGAAAGTAGTGCTCCGCCATGATGAAACCACAGGTCGAGTACTTTTCACGGTATTTTTCACGAATGATATCTTTGTAGATTTCAACTTAACGTTGATTCGTTACGAGTTTTTGTCTCGCATAGCACTCGAAGGTGCATTGCCCTCAAGTTTCTCGAAGGAATGCTATGAAGACTTGCTTGCCTTTAAGAGCCAACTTATCGCGGCCTATAAAAAGCGAGAGACTAACGAAGCCGCACCTGCAGCTACTACTATCAGTCTGAAATTGCTATCGCTGACCGAGCAAGGGATGCCTGATCCAAAATTCGTGGAGATTGTGCCATGAACGTGTTACCTCAACCACTTCCACTATCAGGCAGCTACGACACCTCGATGTGGGTGGATGAGGCTATTTGGGGCCATCGGCTATACGATGAACAGTTACCATGGTTTGTGATGCTTGAGTTTCTAAACGTCTTCCATCATGAGGCTGACAAGAATCGCGCCTTCGAAGAGCCGAATGGATTAAACACGCTGAAATACAAAGCTGCTCACCGTCTTTATCTCCGAAATATTTTGTTTAACAACCCGCATCTCGCCGAGATCAGGCTAACTCAGCCAAACGATGGCAGCCGCTGGGCCGAATGGCTAAGACGCATGAAACCGGCTACGACCGGCATCGCGCATGCACAGTTCGATTATCTCAAGAAGCGATTCCATTCTTTCGACGATTTTTGTGAAATCGTGTCGCTCGTCCGCTCGACAAGCTTCGAAGTGAACAGCAATAAACGCTGGACTTCCAAGTTCGTGTTTCCGTATGGACGCGATTGCCTTTACGAGGACTTAGACAGTAACGCGACTACAAACGACCGGCGCTTCTTCGGCAGGACGGGCGAAATGCTCTACCTGATGCTATGCCGCACGCTACACAAGCGGGAACTACTCTTAGCACTCCAGATGCGTTTGTCAAAAACTGACCCAACGTGGGACTCCATCATCAAGTGTCTCCAACCCGCTGACGATGAGACAATGAGTAATGAACGGGCAAATGCGTTTCTCCCATATGCGCAGCACTCGTGCTTCGACGACTTAGCCGAAGACTGGTTATC
Source organism: Actinomycetes bacterium (assembly GCA_021785005.1). Lineage (GTDB taxonomy): Bacteria > Actinomycetota > Acidimicrobiia > Acidimicrobiales > Acidimicrobiaceae > Acidithrix. The sequence continues at coordinate 6,232 of JAJYGT010000144.1, read as the reverse complement.
CATCCTGCGTCTAAACATTCCAGGTTTTGATGTGTTACCGCACTTAGTGAATCTTGCTGGACTGCATATAGTCAAATACCAGTTGACGGTCTCCCGTCAGGTTCTGGGCGCAGATTCCCCGGTTACTTTTATTTGTGAAGTTGTCGCACCAAAAAAGACCATCGTCCGTGAAATCTCAAGTGACATGTATCAATCGAATAATCTTCTACCCGCGCAAGCGGTCGAGGCCTTTATCTTAAACATTGAGAAGTCTGACGAGTGGCAGAGGGCGCTGAAGGATAATGACGCATTTGAAAAATGCCGAAAGCTTCTCCTCAACATGGTGCAATGGGGTGAGGACTATGATGGGCCAAATGATCCGTTGGCACTGATATCGTCGTTACGGCAGGCAGCAATGAAGCGTCATCGTCAGCACGTTGCCAATATTCATCGAAATTATGGGCGAGAAATTGGCTTTGTTTCAAGACGCGGCACTGTGAAGCTGCGTTACGCACCTACTGACGCTCTACTTAAGACACTTCTGTTCGCAAATGTTGAGAATCGCCTTGAACTTCATCAGTTTCTTGAAAAGCTACAAAGGAGGTACGGTATCATATTTGGTGAAAAAGAAGCCGAGTGTGTACTATTGAAGGGCGAGTTCGACAAGAAAGCGTTTCAGGGTAATTCGCGTCGCCTCGAACAGCGACTCGGCAGTTTGGGTCTACTCAAACGGCTGTCAGACGGCTGCGCCTATGTAGTGAATCCCTACGCGGGAGGCGTAAATGACCGCTGACGAACTGATTGGCAAAGTGGCGGCTTCTTACTTACGTGACCGGCTCACAGAGGACGATTCCGGCGGCATTGCTCGCTATCTGCTCGACTGTCTTACTGCCGACCAGACTGCTGCTGTAGCGTGGGCCATACTTACAGACGCTTCGTTGGCCTCATTGGTCGAAATCAAATTGCCTATTGGTTTCGTTGGAAATTATGGGTTACCCACACAAGTTTTGACAAATGAGCGCACGACTTATTTTCGCAATGCTGCGTGTTCAAAATCTGCGTTACTTGTTGCCAACACCGGTGATGACGAAGAGCAATCGCTTAAGGAACTCGTTCCAATAGGCGCGGCTGAGCTTCAATCGCAACCCGAGCTCTGGGTGCGCTTGGCGGCCGAGGGACTACCCATCACGGATCAGCATCGCAATTGGTGGATAAAGGCTGTGCAAGGGTTGCTTGAGCTGCGTTCGTTTGCCTTGGATCGTTTTGCGGAATACATTTTGCAAACGCGTTTAGCAATAGAAGATGGTGAACCCATACTTTCCGCACTCGGAGTGGCTTTTCCTGCAATACGTGCTCCAAAAGATACGTCCTACTTTCATAATCTGAATGATAAGACGGCGGGGCATCTCTCAAAGTGGAAAACGTTATTTGCTCAGGTAATTAAGAGACGTTCCTGCTATCTGGTGAAACAGACACCGATACAGGGATTGCTGTTAGGGGATGATTTGACCGCAGCATTTGATAAGGTGAAAGATGCCATCCCTGATAATTTGCATCCAACGATCAGCGAATTTATTAATGCCGAAAGCGGTTGGAATAAGGCTGCCGCCAATCTCGCACAGTGTGAATGGGAACAAGTCAAGCCGTTATTTGATGGTCTAAAAAGAGAGAAGTTTAACCTTGGTAGGGTAACCCTCGATTTTTACAGTGAACGAGAAGCAGACCTCATAACTGCTGATGAACACGATTACCTGAACCGGCTCAGCGAACGTAACTATACGGAAGCCCAGGACGAAGACGAAGAATTCTATCGAAGGCACCGGAACGAACTCAAGGAGCAGCCGTCACTTAAGTCCAAGTGGGACAGATTCATTTTTGGTACTGCCATTGAGACGGAGGATTTTCTTCTGGGATTCTCACTCTGTCTGGAAAGGCTGTTTGACCAAGATATGCCATCGTCGAAACGCAAGCTTAGAATTCGCTGCGATCGGCGTACTAAGAAAGAACTCAAAGAACTGAACGAGGAAGCTGGCTTGTTTTTCACTAGGCGTTATCGAGGGTTGAAATCTTTATTCGGTAACCGGGTGTCATGGGATGTTGGCGACCTAATGAACTTTGAAGCATTGAGCGATCAGTGGCGGAAGGCATCCAAGCCTTATGTCAATCGCTCTGTTGCCAAGTCGTCACTCCAATTGAAATTTGTTTTGGAGTTAGAGGTCGAGCTTTTCAACGGAACAAGTGAGACATACTTCAAACAGCTTGTCTGGCGTTACGACCCTAATACCATCGCCGGCGAATTCCCCGCTGATTGGGCGAGGCTGGTTGATCACCCGCTGGTGTTCTGCCGAGTTAACCGTGAGCCGGTCAGTGCCAAGGGACATTTCCAATCGCTCGACCTCCGAAATATTCGGACACTCTATCCAGCATACGGCCAAGATCGCGGTTCATTTGTGGCTATCTATAAGAAAGAAAATGATATTTTACTCCTCTGGACAAAGAACCTCTCGATGTCGCAACAGGACGGATTCGTATCCGAGGCCACTGCTTCTAAACTGTTAAGTCTCTTCCAGACGTTCCAACAGAGCTACCAGGGAGCGATTAAGGGCTACGTTGAAGATGGTTTAGCTTGCAATCTATTGGTGAAACAGGCGGAGAATTATGGTGCTTTACTCGATGCAGTCTGCCGTGATGCGAAGGGCGACCGGAACCGTGAGAATCTTCTCCGGCCGTTGCTGCAAATCGGCACAGTTGTTGTAGATGGTGGGAGCGTTACAGCTATAGTTGCGCCATGGCATCCACTCCGACTCTTGGCGATGGCGAATAAGACACTTCAAGTGGCGTCACTCATCAAACACCTGTTGACTGCAGACGACGTGTTCTTTGGCGATCCACCACTTTTTTTCAAAGAGCTTAAAGAAGAACTGTCTCATCCTTATTACCCCGAAATCGCCATAGGCTGGCACGATAGGAAACCTGAACTGCTGTCGATTACCGATTACTATCTCGATTACAGTCTCCACGAGTCGCCGGTTATTAGTAACAATGGCTTTGACGACACCAACGAAAGCCCTGCGGAAACTTCTACGCTTATTGTCGATTTGACTAAGCGGTATCTATCGCTTTATCCGCACGAGCAAGCAAACCTGTCGGTAGTCCTTTACAACTGCGACTCAGCGCGGCTTCCTTATGCACTCGTGGATAAGATAAGTGAACTTCATGAAGATGAAGAGGATATGCGGTGTCAAATTATCCTGCGCCACCGTGATAGTGCGAAGCTACGGGAGCTTTACGAGAAGATTATCGATTCATCGGATGCTGACGCCGATTCGTTCGTATCAAGCGAGGCCGCTAAGGATTTCATGGCGCGGCTCCGTATTGGCATCATGGCCGATCAGGCACCAGTGCCAGATCCCAAGGATGGCCCTCCAGCTGATGTGGTGTTCCTGCAGGATGTAATAGCTCGTCACTCGGGTTTGGATTGGTATGCTGAGATGTGCGCCCCAGTGGAGTCCGCGACCTTTATTCCGGCGCGCTGGTCACGACGGCGTCCATCCTCGACCGATGACATGAAATCTGTCGTCTATCTCTGTTGCCCTGTACAGACGAAGGAAGGCTGGTCGTTTATCACTGCGCTAACGACGTTCATAAAAGGTGACTGGGATGGCATTGAAAACAAACGGTTACTGCCCGCCCGAAAACTTGATTTCAACGACCCTCAGACTGCGAGCATTTTCAGGGAAATTCACAACCTCGGAAACTGGGTCGTAAATTATGACGAGTTGCTTGACCGTCGCCAATTGCTGAATCAGAATGTTAAGGTCATCCGATATAAACAAGGTGCGACGCAGGGGCGAAACATCCTCATTTCTTCGACAGCGCCGCTGAATCTGCTGCGCTCGATGGTTTTCGGGCGAGTAAAAGGCTTGAATCTAGGTTTGAGTGAAACCGAATGCCGGGAACTGACTGAAAAATTCATCAATGATGCGAATGAAATCTCAGGTGACATCGTTCTACGCGCCGCTAAGCGCGGCCGTAACGCCAGCGAACTCATGGGTGTCGTCCTCAGCCGTTATATGATACGCCACGAACTCGGCCTATCACGACGCTTCGGCTGGTACTTCCTTGATGACTACGCCGAATGGCTTGGGCAACGCGAGGAGCAGATAGCCGACATCCTAGCGCTTTCGCCCGAGATAATGCCGGATGGTAAATTCCAACTTGCTGTCCTAATTTCCGAATCGAAATACATAGACTACGCTAGTCTCGCCGCTAAGCGAAAGGAGTCACAGAAGCAACTGCGAGATACTGTGCGCCGTATCGATGATGCCATTTTTGGCGATCCGAAGCGGCTCGATCGCGACCTGTGGCTGTCGAGATTTTCCGATTTAATGTTGAATGGCATCCAATTTCCGGCGAATTCCCCGATTGATTTGGTAGCATGGCGTAGGGCCGTGCGTGAGGGAGAGTGCGGTATTTACCTGCGTGGTTACTCGCACATTTTCATTTCCGGACCGTCCGACTGCCCCGAATGCTCTGACTTCGCTAAAGTTGTTGAGGCGGACCAGTCATGGCAAGAAGTATTTTCGCGAACGAGGCTTCGTGAGATAGTATTGGGTTATGCCAAGGATTTGAATTCGACTCCTATCCGCAAGAAAAATGCGGAAGATGATATATGGAAGGAACAGATATACCGCATGCCATCGGAACGTATTCAGATTGTTTACCCTAACACTAACGATGAGTCGAGTGGCAGTGTCGAAGAAACATCTGAGGAAATTAACACGGAAGACTCACAGGCAACTCACATTTCATCATCAACACCTCCTGACTCCTCTCAAATATCTACATCCCCGGTCGCAACTACAACCGCATGGGCTTATCCGCAGATAGGGCAACTTATTGCAAACTATCAGGGCGGGTCGCAGGACAGTTCCGAAGACGAGGCATGGCTTGTACAGATAGAGAGCAAATGCAAAGGTGCATTGCAACAATTTCAGCTTCAGTCGAAACTAATTGCTAAGGCACTCACGCCCAATGCTGCTCTCTTAAAATTCCAGGGTAGTGCGAATCTTACAGTCGAACAGGTGCTTAGGAGACGTTCGGAGTTTTTGACTACGCACGGCCTGAATGTGATTGCTGTTCGAGCCGAGCCAGGAGTGGTCGCCATCACAATCGCACGACCGAGCCGTCGAGTATTACATCTACCAGACGTCTGGAAGCGCTGGAGTCCGAATTGCGCTCATGGCAATCACGACTTGCTCATTGCAGTGAGGGAGGAGGATAGCAGCTTACTTTTCTTATCCCCTAAATCCAATGCGCCGCATTCCCTTATCGCCGGTTCCACAGGCAGCGGTAAATCGGTGCTGATGCAAAATATTATGTTGAGTATTGCCTGCACAAATATGACTGATCAAGCAAAAATATTCCTTATCGATCCAAAACTCGGGGTTGATTACTTTGCTTTTGAGGGACTTAAGCATTTGCAGGGTGGAATAATAGACAATCAGCAGGATGCAATGTCGGCGCTAAATGAACTTGTCAAAGAAATGAACCGCCGTTATACAGTGCTCAGGGAAAATAAAGTTTCAAATATTTTCGACCTTAATAAAAAGCCGAACCCTTCTGAGCGTCTTCCATTTCTGTGGGTTATTCATGATGAGTTTGCTGAGTGGATGATGACCCCAGAATATGCTAACGCGATTTCCGATATAGTGGGCCGGCTCGGCGTCAAAGCCAGAGCTGCAGGAATTTCCCTTATCTTTGCGGCTCAACGTCCAGATGCTAATGTCATGCCGATGCAACTTCGGGCCAATTTAGGGAATCGCCTTGTTTTACGTGTTGATAGTGAGGGCACATCAGAAATTGCTTTAGGAGAAAAGGGTGCAGAGCGTCTTCTCGGTAAAGGCCATTTGGCTGCTAAATTAGAAGGTGAGACGAATATAATCTATGCTCAAGTTCCTTTGGTAGCCCCGGACTTTATTGAAAGTCTTGTTGCATCGTGTAAAGAATAAGGGAACCGGCAATCCAAAAATTCTTTAAAACCAGAAAAAATAGCTGATTGTCTTCTCATATTTGCCAGAATGTTTATTTTTGTCAATAATTTTTTAAAGCAGGGCAGGCCTCATGTGGAATAGACAAGACTTAATCTGACACTCCATGTAAAATAGGCACAATTTTTACAAGGAGGAATGTCAGATGACAGTGGAGCAGAAGATCATCAAGAACAAGGTTGGACTTTTAGAACTCGCCAAGC
>JAJYGT010000129.1 GCA_021785005.1 Actinomycetes bacterium | reverse complement strand
TTTGGAAGAAAACTGAAGGCAAATCTGCGATCAAGTGGAGGGGATTTGTTCCGTTTCTCTCCACAGGGTTGGCAACCACGCTTACCGTTGGAGTATTTATCAGCGCGGACGTAATAGCAGTCCAGCACTTTTTCAACAGAACTACTGCTGGTCAGTATGCAATTGTAGCTGTAATCGGCAACGCCTTATTTTCAGTTGCCGGTGGAGCGCTTAGCGCAATGTTCCCAAACATTGTCGCGAGGCAAGCAAAAGGTCAAAGTACTATCGGCATGCTTGGTGCAATCATCTCGGTCTTCATGGTGATGACGATCTCTGGCGCCGCTTTTTTGCAAATATTTGGATCCCCGATTTTGCGTCTGGTTGCGGGTTCTCGTTACCTAGGTGGTGCAAGTTTCATTGGGTGGTATGCGCTCGGCATGGGTATGCTTAGCTGGGCTACGATGCTCATACATACTCAACAGGCGAGAAATAGATTGCATTTACTTTGGGTGCTAATTCCAGCACTGACATTGCGCATAGGCTTGCTTTTGCTATTTCATAAATCAATAATTATGATTGTCGCGATTAGTGATGTGCTGGTATTTTTATTTGCCGTCGCCTTAATGATCATGTATTTGAGCGATGAGTTAAAAATAAAATCCTTGAATAGAGCATCGTTACGCAACACTAGTGCAATTGCGGATCAGCTGAGCTCAGATTTTATAGGCGGTATATGAGCTCAAACATTTCTGTTTCCGTATCGAATCATTGTTTTCCTGTCTATCTGGAAATAGCTAGAAATATTGCCAATGCAGTCACCTAGGTTTACATTATCAAAGGTTTTTGAAACCGTAATGCGCCACACGGAATGGGTCGTCACTAAGCCTCGACGCGTTGTTTTAAGCCTGGCAATATTTGGCTTATTGATTCGCTTTGCTTGGCTAAACACGCTTCCTCTGGTATCAGGAGATCAGGGATGGCCCACTGCTTCGAGGATCAAAACGTTTTATCCTTGGCCGACGATCTGGGACAGTACCGATGGTTTGGGGGGCATTAATGCTACGTTTAATTCGTTTCGTTATCCGATGTACGCCGTCGAGGGCTGGATGGCGCAACTAGGTGCACACTGGTCGATCATTGAACGGGTTGTGATGTATTTACCCGATGCGATTGTTATTCCAATCGCAGGCTGGTACTTAGCGAGAGAGGTACTCGGGAATAGCAGGTGGGCTTTGATGGGAGCCCTTTTGTTTGCGTCAAGCACTTACCTAATTATTGAAGGAAATGGAGAAGTGCCGTTGGCGTTCGGGGCGGCCGTAGGTTGTTTCGCACTGGTTGGTTTTATGCGCACGCTGCGCAGACGTTCTATACGATGGGCGATTGCTACCGGACTCTTGATGGCACTCACTTCTACAATTGATATCCGCCCGGCCTTTGTGAGCGCTCTAATGATGGCTCTTTTTCTTTTGGTAATTTCTTTTGAAGAACCGAAATTGCGAGTGATCCTTTCTCGGATCGGCTTGTCGATGCTAGCGGGAATGTCATTTCTACTAACCCAATTGTTTTGGATACTGCCTCTTGTTTTTTATGGCAGTAATTCGCAGTTACCCGTCGCATCACAACCCGACTTTAATATTGCTGACTTAGCACACGGTCTGACTGGAGTCATTGCGTGGTGGACTGGATCTAATCCTGCCCCGTTTGAACAGGGGTTGCTTAACCCCATCTTTATGGTGCTTCCTCTGGTTGCGATGATGATTCTAGTTCGTAAAAGACTGAATGCAGAAATAGTATGGCTTGCGCTCTCGGCAATGATCTTTGCGTTTCTGGCCAAAACCAATACACCGCCATTTGGTTTTATTTACAACTGGATGTTTGCTCATATCCCCGGGTTCAACCTATTTCGCGAAGGGTCCAAGTTCCTCTATCCGATCGTGGCAGCTTATGCGGTACTAATTCCTGCATCACTACAAGCTCTCGGTGAGAAGGCACGCTCAGGTCAATTGCGAGTGCCCAACAGTTTTCGAATTGTCCAGGTGGGTTTGCTTTCCGTGATAATTGGTTTGAGTGGCGCTACCCTTTGGTCTCTTTTGAATGGCTCTTTGTTGTCTACGACCATACCTACCGTTGAACCAAAGGGATTTTCGCAATTGACTCAGATGCTGAACCGTGACAAAAAACCCGGTCAGGTCGCTTGGTTCGGCGGCGCAAATTTTAGAACGAGCGACGGGGTCATACACAGCTACAACATCGCTTCCGCTGTTCATCCGTTTGACCAATTGAATGGTAATTCGCAATCGTTGGTTCCAGCGGCCGATGACCCATTTCAGAACTTTTGTCCATTGCACGGGCAGGTTTATTGCTATTTGAGTCCGACAATTTTTCCTTACTTGGTCGATCAATCTAACATTACTTATATCGTGAGTCCAGCGGGAGTAGATGTGGGAGCCTTGCCCGGCAACATTACAAGCGTCTGGCTCGATCATCAGATTTCTTCGATATACGGAAATCCTGTTCGACTTGGTAATGGCGTAACTGCAATTTATGTCTGGCACCTAAAAACAAAAGTTTTGATCACGAGGAGCGCTCCGGCTATTGCCCTGGTTGATTCTGGACCGTGGGCACTCGGAGGTGTCATGCCTGCTCTAACGGCACTTAATGCACCTACCGCGTACGATCAGACATATAACCAAGCCACTTTACCGCGTTCGCCATCTCGACTACCAAATAGCGTGTTGGTTTCTCCGTATATCAACGGTGGCTATGTGGTGTCAAATAGCCAATCGTCGGCGATAATGCTGCACGAAACCTCTGCATCAGTAGCAGTCAAAGCCAACGGCGTCGGCTTAACTTTACCCAGGCTGGCGAGGCCAAGTCGCTTGCAGGGATGGGCATTGTATGGACCTATACATCTAAAAGCTGGCTATAACCAAGTTCAAATTCCTGGTTTGGGATCTGAGGCTGCACCTTCGGTGCAATGGGGAACTTATGCAAAGACGTTGTTGGGCAATTGGCATTCGCCGATATTAGGTACAAGATTGACGTCTAGTTTGGAGAAGATGTCAGCGACCGCTAATGGGCCAGTTGGGCCATGGGTGGAGCTTAATATCAACTACGATAAAGGCTGGCAACTCCACGGGAAGGCTCCGACCACTGTAGGTGGAGGGTTGTTCAACCTATACTACGCTCCATCAATCGTGGGGCATCATGACGTAGTTTTTCAGTTTTCGACATTTATATGGGAGCGATTGGGCGTAGTGGTATCGGCCTTAGTCGCATTGGCGATGGCGATCTATCTTGTACTAACGCGTAAGAGATCAAGAACACTAAATGCTAGCATTGTCGACGCAACGATCATCGGGTTCCCTTCCAGTGGTATTGCTGCAAATCTGGGGGCACTTGGAGTTGCATTTTTGGGGCTCACCTTTTTGGCTCAAGCCTATGTTTGGCTCGGCATACCATCTAAATTTCCGTGGGCAGCCATATCTAACGATCCATATGTTTTGAACACCGACTTCGCAACAATTGCTTTAATTTTGATTTTGCTGTCGATTTTTGCCCGAACGGTTTTGCCACTTTTGGGAAGAAGAATTATTTTCATATCACAGAAGCTGGGTTTTCGAAAACGAACTGGCCTAGCTCTAACCGTGCTTGCCGCGATTACGTCCGCGTGTGGTATTGAATCTTTGCCGACAAGTTCCCAATCTTTGGGTTTAGCACAAGTCGCAGGTGCCCCGTCAAAAACGATTATTGGTAGTTCGATCGCGAATGCGCGCCAGTCCTATGTTGCTCAAAACCCTGTTGGATGTATAGAAAATTACACAATAGCCTTAAGAAGTTTCCCAAGTATTGCGTCTATCTATGCCGGGCGGGCTGCATGTTACGTGAGCCAGGGAATCAATTTAACTGCTCCCGGGCTAAGCGACATGCAACAAGCGTCAAAGATTTCACCTAACAATCCGGATATTATGTTTCAGCTAGCGGGTTCTATTGAAAGCATCGGGAATCTGCCGGCTGCAGCTAGTCAGTATCAACAACTTGCTAACCTTCCGAATGCGGATGATCTGTTAATTCGACAAGCAATAGCCGGGCTGATTCACCTGAATCAATTTCAAGCTGCCAAAACCGCTTTAAGTATTGAACTTCAAAAATTTCCGAATAGTCCGATCAGCTACTTAGCGGAAAGTGACTATGCGATTTCACAGGGTAATGAGAGTCTTGTACTATCCTCTGTTGCTACCGCCCAGCGACTGGCATTTCCCGGTACTCCTGACGCGGCTAGGGTAGATGCATATGCGTGCAATATCGAATTGGGACGACTCGACTACACCCTGGCCTTAAGAGATTGCGAGCAAGCTTTAAAGGACGGTCTGAGTTCGTCTGGTGTGTGGGGAAATTTGGCTGCGATTGAGGCGAATTACGGCAACCTTTCGCAGGCAATTATTGACACAAATAACGCGATAGGCGCGTTCGATTCGAATGTTGGACCCTATGCGCAAGCAAGCGGCGTTAATGGATTTGGACTCTCAAATATTATGTCGGTGCAAGGCCAGTACTACGTGGAAGAGGGTAAGCCAAGTGCTGCGCTGGCCGATTTCGAATTGGCGCTAACTGACTTACCCCCGAACTCGCCTGATTCGCAGGCACAAATTGAGTCAGACATACAATCTGTATAGCTTCAGCATTCAGTTCGGTTGGTCACTGGGTCTAGTAATATCCTGAATGCAAATAAACGCATGGCACCCCAAGTTGTTGGAACATTTCGACATTTCTTTGGTCGTCCTCAAATGCTAGGGCAACGTGATATCCATCTTTTAGCAAGATTGACGTTTCGCTTTGCTTGAATTTGCGTGCGGCTGAGTAGTCACCATCGGTTCTCATAATAAGTAAATCCCACCGCAGGGAAAAGCGCTCAAGCCACTCTACAGTTTTAGCTTGCACGCTTATTGGACGTCCCGTCATCAGTATCACGTTGAATTTTGGATCAATAACTTCTAATAAACGCGCAGTTTCGGTGATCAATGGGTCTTCGTGGCAGGCGTCAAAGAAGGACTCCCAGTCCGGCTTTGAATTTCGTAGGAAATGCTGGCGACTACTCGCGTCAGCCAGAACACCATCGATGTCAAAAATTACAGAATCCTTTGTCAATACTTTTGTGCTACGATAAATCCAATTTTTAGCCAATCTGGGATCCGTTCGTTTGAGGTAAGTGAGGGTTCAAAACGCGCTAGCTCGCCGATACGAAAGTATGCCTGTAGGCGTATCGACTAAGTTATATGCTAGATGAGTTGGCTTGAAAGAAGCGTGTTGACTAGAGAACCGACTGAAAACAGTTTGATAGGCTGGAGTAACGAAAGAGATGCCACATCCGGATCAGAAAGTTCGCGGTCTGGGGATAGCTCACCCTGTTATCATGAGGTTTCAGTTGACGTAAGGTTTGGGAGTCGTGTGATTGTCGCTTCCGATCTGATGATTGGTAGGACAAACTCAGATAATCGCCCGGAGCTAGAAAAATTCACGAATTACCTAAAGACGGTGGACGGGCCAGGCGTAATTGTCTTTGCAGGGAATCTTTTTGATCTCTTAAGTGCCGGTAAGTTTGAATCGCTTATTGATCTGATTAAAGAACATTCGACATTTTTTGAAGAACTTGAGGCTTTGGTAAATGAACGAGGTTTTTCTCTATATGTAATTCCGGGTTCACGAGATCGGGAGCTTGCTTGGAACGAGCCTTTTCGACACGAGCTCTGGCAACAGTTTCGCGCGAAGATCGCGATAAAAGCAAGTTTGTGCATCGAAACCACTTCCACTACAAAATACGTTTCGATCACCTCTGGTCGTGAATATGACCGGCGCAGCGCTCCCCAGGATTTCTTTTCACCTTCTGATACGCCCTGGACTACGCATTTGGTTGGGGAGATCATCCCGTCGATTACAAGTAAAGCGAAATGGCTGGACGGAATGGACTTAATTGACGATCCAAGTTCATTGTCGCGTTTTGTTGCATCGAGACTTTTTTACCGCAAGGCGATGAAATATCTTCCATGGCTAACCGCGCCGATCCTTTTAGCCTTTTTGATTAAGATTCCTTTAATCCTGGCGTTGCCACTTATTGGTGACTTTAGGCATAGAATCTTTCGCGCTGCTCCATTTATTCAGGCAACGGCCGTTGCAACTTTAGTAGACGCGATACTGGTGGTTACGATTGCGACATGGATTGCTCGTAGGGCTTATATAGGTCTGTTAGGCGCGCAACTTGGATTGGATGAACCTAACCAACCCGATCCTAACATCGCGACAAGGATTGCAGCAACTGACGCGATTGGTCGAGACAGAATCGGATTTATTACCGGTCACACGTTAAACCCCGAGTTGTCGGATCTAAACGGGGGTTTTTATTGCGCGGTTGGTGGCGTTACAACTTGCTACCGGGAATCTACAGCTCGTTTAGGTCTCCCAGCAGTATTCCAACCACTGCACCAATGTACTTGGGTTGAATTGCAACCAGGGGCTAAGGTTCGAGTTCGACTTTACTCCTTGACAGAGGAGGCAAAACTTAAAAGTAAAACTGAGCGGTTGGTCACAGCAGGTTTGCACGATCACTCGAGCGGGCTTAGAATCTTGGCTTCCTATCCAGGTGGTGACGATTACCAAAGACTAGACGAACGTGCGAGCAAGTTTTCACGACCTAGGCGTATTGCAGGTTCAGCAGTATTTTTAGTCGGCTTTCTAAATCTAATTTCAGCACTTACACCTCCATTGAGAGCACATTTACACTTAATCACTGAGTTTTTACCGGTAGTTATCCCTGAAGCCGCCAATGCACTTTCGGCGATGGAGGCAGTCGGATTGCTCGCTCTTTCAAGTGGCCTAAAGCGGGGTCAGCGAGTTGCGTATGTGCTGACGATGATGATTGCCGCAGCGAGCGTGCTTACGAACATGCTAAAAGGTGGAGATGCTGAAGAATCAGTTACTTTAGCCGTTTTGCTGATCTTTTTGTTAGCGTCTAGGCGATCATTTAACGCCCCGACGAACAAGGCGCCATTTACCAAGAGCCTTTTGCGCGTTCCACTGGGTTGGGCGCTGATATTAATTGCGGGGACTGTCACCCTGCGTGTAGATCTACTTATCTTTGGGCGGCACACACATCTGGGAATTTGGGAAGGCTTTTTAGCAGTCTTAGAACGAATGGTTGGCTCGCAGGCAGTTACCTTGCCGCACACGATTGACATGTTCTTGTCTCCGGCGCTACTGTATACGTCACTGTTCCTTTTGTCGATACTTCTTTTTAGGGCATTTAGACCCGTGGTAGAAGCACGGGTAGCGCGATTGCATTTGCCGGGACGTCCAGTTTTGTCACCGCTTGAGATCGTCGACAGATACTCGAATTCGACGTTGGATTATTTCGCGCTGCGAGATGACAAGAGTTACTATACATCCTACAATACGTTGATTGCTTACGCGGTGATTGGGACGGTTGCGGTAGTGTCGCCCGATCCGATTGGTCCAGATGCAACTTCGAAACAAGCATGGAACGAGTTCTGCCACTTTGCGAACTCAAATGGATGGACAATTTGCATTTTGGGTGCCGGGGAGAAGTGGTTACCCGTTTATGCAGCAGACGGGTTTCACTCCATGTATGTTGGCGATGAGGCAGTTGTATCAGTAGAAGAATTTCGCTTAGATGGCAAGAGAAACAAGAGCTTGCGCCAAGCAGTCAATAGGATGCGCAACTATGGTTACTCGATCGAATTCGCTGATCCGCTAAATTTGTCTCACGAACTTCGTGGACAGTTGCTTGATATATTGACCAAGAGTCGGCGTGGGAACGCTGAGCGAGGTTTTTCCATGACGCTCGGTAGGTTTTTAGATCCTAGAGACAAAGGTCTACTACTTACGATTTGTCGCGGACCCGACGCCAAGGTGGTCGGATTTTGTCAGTGGGTTCCGGCTCCTGGGATAAATGGGTATTCCCTAGACCTTATGAGGCGTGATTTAGGTAGTCATCCAAATGGGATGACGGATCTGATGGTGGTTTCAACCATTGAGTACCTAAGTAGCCGACAGCTCAAGAATCTAAGTCTCAACTTTGCGACAATGCGAGCAGTTATGGCAGGCGAAACAGAAGAGGGTTTACAGTCAAAGCTTGAAAGATGGTTTTTAAAGCGACTCTCAGATACTGCGCAAATTGAAAGCCTCTGGAAATTCAATTCGAAGTTTAATCCCCGTTGGCTGCCCAGATACCTAGTATTCGACTCGCCGCAGAACTTACCTCAAATTGCAATTGCCATTGCAAGAGCCGAGTCATTTTGGGAAATTCCGGTTATCGGTAAGTTTTTGGTTCCAAAGGGAAACTAAACCCAATACTATCGGTTGCGAACCCTGCGAGAACCCCGTGCTTGGCATAATTAACTTACCTTATCACACACTGTAGTATCGCCTTGTTCGCGTGTCTCTAGGTAGTTCAGAACAAAGCCACGCGAACGCGGGCACTTCGGGTTTGTAAATAACGCTTTGAGCTAAAAATGTCTTAATTACCGCTGCATATTTAAACCACTGCATCCTTTGGAAGCCCAGTTAATTGTAAAAGTCATGAAAGGTTCACGTAATAACCGAAATCTAACAAGAGGGTACTTCAATTTTGATACCCGGGATGACT
>JAJYGT010000016.1 GCA_021785005.1 Actinomycetes bacterium | reverse complement strand
TCCTTACATCGTGACCGTCTAACAACAACGAACCAAAGGCGAGAGCCTCGCCTAGAGCCCAATCTGCTTCTCCTGCTAGTAAGAGCTCTTTTCGACTTTCTAACTGCTTCAAAAGCTTGGGGTGTACGGTAAAGCCGTCGGGCCATGTGTGTAACGCTTGGGTCAAAATAGAGAGTTGCGTTGAGTCAATGCCGGTTTCCACCACCTCCAATGCAACATTATGCAAAGGAGCATCGGGTAATTTAGTTGGATTTGGCGGTGCTGACAATCGAGTTTGGTCTAAAGCCGATTGAAGTTTTGCCAAAAAATCGTCTAGCGAATGTTCTGCATCATCAAGAGAAATATCTCCTCGAGATACGAGAAATTCTGTATAAAGCTTCCTAACCGATCGCTTTGCTTCAATTATCTCGTACATTTGTGGCTGAGTGTAGCTAGGCTCATCGCCTTCGTTATGGCCAAAGCGCCTATAACACACCATATCAACGACAACGTCACGGTGGAAAGTTTGTCGAAAATCCAGCGCAATCCTCGCAACTGCCGCAACCGCTTCGGGATCATCGCCGTTGACATGAAATATCGGCGCCTGGACCATCTTGGCTACATCAGTTGCATATCGAGACGAACGGGCCTGTTCGGGATTCGTGGTAAACCCAACTTGGTTATTTATGACCAGATGCACCGTACCTCCGGTGCGATATCCCCCAAGCTGCGATAAGTTCAGAGTTTCAGCTACTACTCCTTGACCAGCAAACGCAGCATCGCCATGAAGTAAAATTGATAGCACTGGAAAGTTCGTCCGGTCACGAAGCAGGTCTTGCTTTGCTCTGGTCATTCCCTCAACCACAGGATCCACTGCCTCCAAATGGCTAGGGTTAGAGGACAACGACACCTCAATGGAAAGTCCGCTACGACCTATATAAGTTCCGTTGAATCCCTTGTGGTACTTTACATCTCCAGAGCCTTGAACGCTTGTAGGATCGAGGTTCCCCTCAAACTCTAGAAATATCTCTGAATAACTCTTACCGACGATGTTGGTCAATACGTTCAACCTGCCCCGGTGAGCCATTCCGATCACAGCTTCACGAATCTCCACAATCGCAGACCGATCGAGAACCTGGTCTAAAAATATGATTGCTGACTCGGCACCCTCTAACCCAAATCTTTTCTGACCTATGTACCGCGTGTGTAAAAAGCGTTCAAAGGATTCCGCAGCATTAAGGCGTCCTAGCAAATGAAGTTTCTCCTCGTGGGAAAAAGTTTGGCGAACGCCTTCGAGTCGGTTTTGCATCCAAACTTTTTGCTTGGGATCCTGGATGTACATATATTCAACGCCAATTGTACGGCAGTACGTGTCTCTTAGAACCTGAAGAATCGAGCCCAGTGTCATTTGCTCTTGACCGGCAAGACCGCCGGCAAAAAACTCGCGATCTAGATCCCATAACGTGAGTCCGTATTGAGCCGGGTCTAACTCCGCCGGCATTGTCGGCGATTTGGCTGACAGCGGATCTAGGCGAGCCATTAAATGACCACGCGACCGATATGTATCGATTAGTTGATTCACCATAGCTTGTTTTTTCAGCCGTAACAGGTCGCGCTCGTCATGCTCATTCGAATCTTTTTGCCAAGTCACTGGCGGAAAAGGAACTCCCATGGATTCAAAAATTTCACCGTAAAATCCATCTTCGCCCATCAAAAGTGCTGCTATTCGCGCCAAAAACATCCCTGATTCGGCACCTTGGATAACGCGATGGTCGTACGTGGAAGTGAGGGTAACAGTCCGCGACACACCCAAATTCACCAACACCTGAGGATCAGCTGCAGCTAATCCCGTTGGGTAAGCAATTGCCCCTACGCCGATTATGACGCCTTGACCAGGCATTAATCTTGGAACCGAGTGTGTGGTGCCTACTGTACCTGGATTAGTAACAGTAAGGGTCGCTCCCGTAAAGTCATCAGGAGAAAGTTTGTTTGCGCGCACTTTTCGAATCAGGGCTTCGTACGCTCTGACAAAGGAAAAGAAATCCTTATCCTGCGCTGAGCGTATCACTGGCACCAACAGCAACCGTGAACCATCTGGTTTTTGGACGTCTACCGCGATGCCAACATTGACATCCTTGGCATGCATGACTCCCAAAGTTCCCTTGTCATCGATGCTATCGACGAACACCGCATTCATTCCTGGGAAGGCTTTTACCGCTTGCACTATTGCATACGCAATTATGTGGGTAAACGATACCCTTTCGCCCGAATCACGAGCCAAGTGATTGTTGATTATCGAACGATTTATTTCTAGAAGCTTCGCCTGAATTTCGCGTATCGAAGTGGCTGTTGGCACCGATAGTGACGCTGCCATGTTCTTAACGATTCTAGCAGATGCGGGATTTAAGGGCTGTACGTCTGCACCCGCCAAGATGGCAATCTTAGGGTTAGTGGCAATAGGAGGCACAGCTGGCGTACCCCCAGGCGCAGCTACTGGTTCTTTAGGCCGGCTCGTCACATTAGGCACTGAATTTGGAATTGGCAACGAAGCTAAATTATTTGAAGCGCTCTCGACCGATTTCTCGTCCGAACCGCTTTGAACTTTAGGTGTTGACGGGCGAGTCGCGTTATCAATGAATTTGCGATCTTGAATAGGTACTTTGTAGTCAGAAAAAAACTCACGCCAAGATGCCGGCACCGAGTCGGGATTTCGAAGAAACGCTTCGTAAAACTCTTCAACGAGCCATGAGTTGGGTCCGAAAGTATTTATCGAATCTGGGCGTTTTTCAGTCACAATTCGATGCTATCTAGTAAAACATGAAAGGTCAGGCCAAACAGTTGAATATGTTTGATTCTATCCCTAAGAATAACGAGAAACCTCGCCGCCCACGGTTATGTTGCAATTTATGGCGTTAATCGCCTACAGTTCCTGTTACCCCACAATGCACATCGCGTTAAAGGTTAACTAAATAAATGTGACTGACGGTCCTCAAATTGGTCAATTAACGCCACAAATTAAAGGCGATGTGTTTGATATCCGAAATAATAGGTATGAATACCGTATCGCCCACCACTAGCCGCGCAGTAATTAGATCGGTCGAACCGGGGTCAATAACTGATTGTGTCCATTGTGCAAACCAAATCCGATTCTCCGCCAAACTCAAACCTAGACAAGTAATTGCAAACGTATACGACGACGGGAAGTGGAAGCGAGTCGAGCACTTTCACCTCGACTGCTATCTTTTAGCGTCAAGTCCATACGGAACGCTCTAATACTGTTACGTTGTATAATACAACGACCCATTGGTGTCTTGTAACCCCGCCAAGTACAAATTCCCGCACCACCGCTCAAGCTGTCGCGAATCCCGCTGCTAGAAGACAATGTTTAGGTTCGGGAACAAAGATCGGCAAACCTCACCTCGATACCATAAAATAATCTTGTGATTCAGAATCGATCCTCTACTTTAGCAGTTCGTGAATATACCGCTCGGAAAATCCGCTCGGAGAAATTGCCGCAGGTTGTATTGGTTCACGGTGCCATGGATCGCGGACTGTCATTCGTACGAATGGTCAAGCTGCTTACTGAACTTGGAATAGATTGCATATCATATGACCGCCGTGGATACCAAGACTCAATTTTAACGGAACCGTTTTCGCGAGACAATTTGCCCACGATTGAAGATCACGTAGAAGATCTAGCAGAACTAGTTGGCAGCAGGTCAACAATTATCTTTGGTCATTCACTCGGTGGCACCATAGCACTGTTGTTGGCCGAGCAAAATCGAACCCCAATAACCGCCATCGTGACTTTTGAAAGTCCACTCCCCTGGTTGGATTTTTGGAAAAAAGAAGCAGCCTATGGTATGGAGCTCGAAGACCTTGAGGATATCGAACTGGCCAAGAACCATGCCGAGGCATTCATGATCAGAGTTCTAGGTAGCGAACGATGGAATAAACTTCCTTCAAACGTCAAACAAAGACGTAGGAACGAGGGGTTGGTGCTCGTTTCCGAGATCGCCACTGCAACACATAGAAAACCACCGCTTGACCCGTCTCGCATTACTATCCCATGCGTCATCGCTCGCGGCATTAATTCGCCGCATCGATACGCTCTAGCGTCCGATTATTTAACTACCAGAATCCCAAAGACTACAACCGCCATCGTCGATCACACTGACCACGGGATTCACCTTACGAACCCCACGGAAGCCACGCGACTTGTTGAATTGGCTTTTAGCATCGCCGTCTCGTAACGCGTGCTCAAATTATTTACAACCCACAGGAATGTAAGTCTTATTTACCAACACAGTAATGAGGATCGACAACCTAAAATTTTCCTTTTACGACATACCGATCAACAGGGCAATGTCGTTAGGTGAATTTGACAAGATTAACCAAAGTTGACGTTTTGTGTCTCGCCGATAATTTCAATGCTGCGCCCGTGCGAAATGCGCGATCTTCATTAGACCCCCGAGCACAAGCTACGATGGAAACATAAACCTACAGTGACCGTGCTAAAGGAGTTACTATGAACATTCTCGTCACCGGCGCATCTGGGCTAATTGGAACTGCGCTAATTCGAGAACTTTCCAAACGCGGTGATGACGTGATAATTGCGCGCCGAGCCTCTCAGCGCCCGCTTAGCTATTTGCGCTCAGTTACCTGGGATACCAGTTCGGGAACTCTAGATGGCGACTTAGGCACATTAGACGCCGTTGTACATCTTGCCGGAGCAGGAATTGGTAATCGTAGGTGGAACGGATTAGTGAAAGATGACATTTACTATTCACGAATTTCAGGTACGCAACAAATAGTAAGCGCGGTAGAGCACAACCAAACGCAATCGGTTCGATTCATTAGTGCATCCGCAATTGGCTTTTATGGCGATCAAGGCAACACACTTATCAACGAAGAATCTCCATCAGGTACGACATTTCTGGCAAAGGTCACCCGTGATTGGGAAACACAAGCAGAAAAAGCAAGTGAACACGGCGATCAAATTGTCATGATACGTACCGGCATCGTGCTATCAACCGCTGGTGGCGCACTTCAGAAGCAGCTTCTACCATTTAAGTTCGGTTTAGGTGGAACACTTGGAGACGGAAGTACCTGGAACAGTTGGATTCACATTCATGACGAAATACGCGCGATCTTGTTCCTTTTGGACCATCAAGAGATCACAGGACCTGTAAACCTTTGTTCGCCGAATCCAGTTACTAACAAACAATTCACGCAGGCCCTCGCGAAAGCACTTGCTAGGCCAGCGGTCATGCGCGTACCTAAATTTGCGCTCGAGGTGGCACTCGGACGCGAGATGGCACAGGAATTACTATTTTGTTCAAGCAGAGTAATACCTGGTGTATTAGTTAACAATGGCTTCGAATTTGACTTCGCCACGTTGGATCATTGCCTGTTCGACTTGTTAAAAAAATAGCTGTTCATTTTGGAGGGTTAAATACCTAAACCGCTTCTCAACTTTGTGAGGTAGCAAACTCGCTGCGGAATTTGACGGGACAATTAATCGAAACACTGATTCAATAAGGACTTTTGACCATTCGTCTGGAACATCGCTCATCTACATTTCCGCAGCTTGTGCAACCTACGGAGCACAAAAGCACCATTGGCATCTCGATCAAGGACTCATAAGGTGTTGGGTTTATAAAAAGGCCCGGATCACATCAAGACGAAGTTACACCGAAAAGGCTTGACAAACTTTTCGCGATTTCGTTTTCCCATTCGCCACGTTTGGGATTTCAAGGTATCTAATCAAAGTGTGGTTGGGTTCGAAAACTGGAATCATTGTAATCGAAACAATCCTACGACAACAGATAGGCCCAACGTTAGATCCATGCGAAATAAATATCTCTTGTCTTAGTTTCGATTATCGTCTTCGATGAAACCGTAGCGAACCCGTACCTCTCATGAATCCGTAGCACAACACATATGCTATTAACAGTGCCCTACAATGACGAGTATGTACGTCTCGGCGCGCAAAACCTATCGATTTGCCCAGCATCAGGCAAACAGGTGTGAGTGCTAGCTAGCCACTCGCACCAAACTATATAGAATGGGCGAGAGAATTGGCAAAACGTTGGACTCTTCGAACGAAGCGATTTTACCAACTTGCTAAAGCGGGATCACGTCTAGCTAGACGAACAGCCTTCACCAAGGCTCAACAAATATTTTCCGCACATGACAACCAATCAATTACCAGCAAATACCAGATAAAAACCGCCGTTGATGTCGCCAATGAGCTAGGTTCAATGCGAGGCGTAATGTCAAAGTTTGGTCAGATGATCAGTTACGTTTCATCTCCCTTGCCATCGGAGGTTCGTGACGAATTTGCGATGCTTCAAGACCGAGCTCCAATCATGGCCAATGAATTGGTAAATGAAATTGTGCTTCACGAACTCGGGGAGTTACCAGAAACTCTCTTTGACACCTGGGATCCAAACCCAATTGCCAGTGCATCCATAGGACAAGTACATCGCGCTATCACAAAAGAAGGAGAAGCAATTGCTCTTAAAATCCAATTTCCAAATGTGGCCGAAAGTCTGACTGCGGATCTTGCAAATCTTCGCCTTTTGGCGAAAGGCTTCCGCTTTGCATATCCGTCGATGGACACCGACTCGATTGTAAACGAGATTGCGGATCGAATTGTCGAGGAGCTTGACTACCTCCTAGAAGCCAAGAACCAAACTCAATTCTACGAGTTCTACCTTGGCCACCCCTATATTTCGATACCCAAAATAATCCCGCAGTACTCGACCTCTAAAGTCTTGGCATCAGAACTTGCAGCTGGAATGCCGTTCCGTGATTTTCTGAAAAGTGACCAAGCGGAAAAAAACCTTGCTGCCGAAACAATTTTCCGGTTCGTGTTCAGAAGCCTCTATCAGATTAAAAGCTTCAACGGTGACCCACATCCCGGCAACTACTTATTTGGCGGAAACGGGAAAGTGACATTTCTGGACTTCGGACTGACAAAACATTTCAATCAAGGCGACATCACACAATTCGAACAAATGATTCAGGCAATGGTTATTTCACACAGCCCGGTGAAATTTTCACAGGCTATTCGAGATGCAGGATTACTTGCACCAGATTGCAGTCTGAACGCCGACGAGATCTACAGTCATTTCATACCTTTCTATGACTCTGTTTACGAAGATAAGCCTTTCACTTTTAGCGAATCCTATACATCGCAACTTTTCGCTCATATGTTCTCGCAAAAGACGCCGATATCAAAATATCTTCAAGTCTCCCAATCATTTGTAATAATTCAACGGATCAACCTTGGCTTATACTCGATCTTGTCGGCCCTAAATGCAACGCAGAACTTCCGTGGAATCGCGGAGGAGCTGTGGCCTTTTGTGGATTCGGTCCCCACCACCGATATGGGTCATGCCGAACAACGCTGGCTTGAAACCCGACACTTCGAATAAGCGAAACGCCATGTTTTCAACTTCAAGAAAGGCTACGGCACTACGCAGTACATAAGGTACAACTACTATCCTGGTCGTGAACCTAACAGGATAGTTCGTTTTCTTGATGGTCAAAAATTAAAACAAAGTCAAACATACTAATTCCTTTGATAATCAACTTGTTTTGCATTACGTTTTTCTTAAGAGATCTCAACCCGGAACTCTTTCCATGGTTCTTGGAGGCACAACGTGGCACGAATTTTGGTTGTAGGTGGAAATTTTGCCGGAATAACTGCTGGACTGGAAGTAAAACGCCGTCTCAAGTACGACAATCACCTGGTTACGGTACTTTCCATGAGTGACCGCTTCCTATATGTTCCGTCGCTGATTTGGGTACCCTTTAAAGATCGCGAGATCAATAACATAACTTTTCCTGTAGAGCCAATATTAAAAAAGCGTAAAGTGCACTTCGTTCACGCGACCGCATTGTCGATCCATCCCGAGCAAAACTATGTGTCAAGTACGCAAGGTCAGTTCGAATATGACTTTTTAATCCTCGCAACCGGACCAAAGTTCGACTACTCATTACCGGGTTTAGGTCCTTTAAATGGATTCACGTCGTGTATTTGCGAACCAAATGGCGCACTTGAGACAAGAGAGGCGTTCGAAAAGTTCGTTGACCAACCCGGTCCGGCCGTAATTGGTGCAACCCAAGGCGCAGGGTGCGTGGGCGCAGCCTACGAATTTCTGTTCAACTTTGAGTTTCATCTCCGAAAACGAAATGTCCGAAAACGCGTCCAGCTCACCTGGATTACGCCCGAGCCTTATCTAGGTCATTTCGGCATCGACGGCATGCGAGGAGGAAAATTCCTACTCGGGCAGTTCTTCAAGCATCTCGACATAAATTACGTCATCAATGCGCAAATCGATAAAATTACCCCCGGGGAAATCAAACTTACGAACGGCGAAAAACTTCCATTCGAATTTTCGATGCTTATGCCTCCATTTTTAGGCCAAGACGTAATTTTTAAGTCAAATGACGTTGGTGATTCAAAAGGATTTATCCCAGTAACGCCCAACTATCAGCATCCGACTTACCACAACATCTTTGCGGCGGGCACAGCCGTCGAGGTTCAACCTCCATTCGTAACCCCCGTAAGTCTTGGAGTGCCAAAAACAGGCTTTCCGGCGGAACTAGAAGCAAAAATTGCAGCGCACAATGTAGCGACACTGGTCAACAACGGTACAGCCCTAAAAGAAAAGGAGTTCGGAAAAATACCTGGATTTTGCGTCATGGACGCTGGCCACAAAGAAATTATGGCTCTTATGACATAGATGTGGATCTCCAGAGCCCCCGAATCGAGGAGTAATCCCAGTACAAGCTTGGTTTTCAGA
>JAJYGT010000010.1 GCA_021785005.1 Actinomycetes bacterium | reverse complement strand
CGCCTCTAGTACGCCGTCACCAAATGTTATGAGGTCAACGGCACCAATACTGTTCAAAAGCTCGTAAACATCTTGTTCAGTGCATTGAAAATGTGGTGGTATATACATAAAATACTCCATTATTTTGCCAACAAATTTAGAATTCTACGTATGGTGGCTGTGTCGAGAACCATATGATCTCAAAGCCATCAACATTCGCAAGGTCTCACCAGAAAATACGAACCAGCGTGTTGATATACTAAATCAAAGTACAAACTCACGTTAATAGAGTGTGCAATTTCTCGCGTATCAACGATAGAAATGACAAATGCGATCTTTGTGAAATAAGAAATTTATGATCCGCGGCAACTGGCAAACAATTTAATCTTGTCACACAGATCTACACCAACAGCGATAAAATACATGCGTTAACCTAGGTCGTGCTAAGGTGCATAAATACCAACGAATGCCCAAAATAAAAACAGCATGGTGCTAAAACGGCTAAATGCTGCGAAGCATTGCAAACAGAATTTTTAGGTAATTTATGAACGAATCGCTTCAAAAGCTTGAACATCAGTGGGCCCTTGAGCTTGAACAATGGGCAATTCCAACCTATACCACTGATAAACTCGAGGAATCTCCCTTTACACTCGTGCCAAATGCATTTGAACCCGATGATTCTCGGCTAAGTACTCCAACAATGCAAAACGCACTTGAAATCCTCAAAAAACCGGGATCGTCACTTCTTGATGTTGGTGCTGCGGCGGGAGGAACTTCATTGATTCTTATACCGCCGGCAACTCACGTCACGGCGGTGGATCAAAATCCTCAAATGCTTGAACAACTACTCGCTAACGCGAAGGCACGTGACATTTCCCCTGACAAAGTGCTAACGATCCATTCCAACTGGCCGTGCGAAACTGAAGTTCGAGCCACAGTGGTGATCAATGCCAATGTTTTGTATAACGTAGCACACCCAATAAAGTTCATCAGCGCTCTATATGGCGCAGCACAAACACGCCTTATTATCGAGCTAACATCACACCATCCTCACCACAACTTAAACGAAGCATATTTGACCCTGCACGACTTTAAGCGTCCAGAGGGACCCACCTATTTAAATATTCTCGACATCATCTCCGCGCTTGGGTACTCGTTCAAAACCGAAATTTGGGAGCGCGACATGGGAATTCGTCTCGGTGGCGATATCGAACACCTAGCTCGGCGAGCAAGTATCCCTCAAGTTCGGCTACCCGAATTTACGGAATTTCTCGAAAAGCACCCTCTGAAACGCTCTCAAGTGGTCACCATAACAATTGATAAATAACGATTTAGACTCGACGCTTCGACGACCGCGCAACAATGCCTAAATGCGCTTTAGCAATTCTGCCTTTGCGGATTCAAATTCATCTCTGGTTACTAGGCCTTTTCCAAACAAATCTCCCAACTGAGCAATTTGTTCGATAGGACTCGCAGGCGCTGATTGTATCACGGTTGTCGGTAGAGTTTTTTGCGCGTCTATTGACTTGCGTCTCACTTCCGCTGCCCGGTTGATGGCATTTCGAACCCCGCTCGGATTTGGGAGCATGCGCTGGTCTATCTCTGAGTCATCGCCAGACGAAGATATCCGCAACGACCCGATGCCTACAGTTCGTTCAAAAAGATTTGCAGACGTTTTAATCTCACTTATACGTTCCAATGGAACTTCGGCCGACCTGACTGACAGTACGCCTGAACAATAAAATACTCTTCGAGGCGTGACAATAAACTCAATACTCTTCCATTGCAAGTAGCGCGCGACGAAATTAACGATCGCTATGACCAAGAGCAATATCAATCCGATTTTTACAATAGCTGGCACCCAAGGGTAAGAAAAAATGAACAACGTCGCCGCTATTGCACCGAGTAAAACCAACAATAAAGCAGGCAGGACGAGCAGGAAATGTGGTCTGGTTTCGAGGATTACCTCTTCACCCGTATCGATATGAATACGGGATTGTAATTCTTGAGTAGGAGTAGCTTCGTCCACAACCCCAGTGTAGTAAAAATTATGACTGACAATTGCTAAAAACAACCGATCAGGTGACAACAAAGACAAGCACCGGGCAAAAAGACTAATCCGCAAGAAACACATTAGCAAAATGATCACGCCATCGCACTAAGATCTAAATGCCTAACTACGCGATTTGCACAAATAGGCAGAGAAAATCTAGGAGTTTCAGATATGTACAATGTTGCAGTTCTCTTTGGAGGAATCTCTCCGGAACACGACATTAGCATTCTTACCGGCTTGCAAGCAGAACGCGGACTTGCGGCAAATTTCAAGGTAACAAGTATTTTTTGGTCTAAGACAAACGAATTTTACTTGGTAAAACCAGGTCTTGAAGCTTCCGCATTCAAAAATGCCATTCCAGAAGGAGCACAAAAGTTAACTTTTCAAGTTGGACCAGGCGGTGGATTCTTTACTGTCGCCAAAGCCCTACAAAAGCCACGTCGCCTCGAATTTGATGCCGTGCTGATTGGCCTCCATGGTGGTCCGGGGGAAGACGGTGCGATCCAAAGTCTTTTCGACCTCACTGGAATCAGGTACAGTGGGCCAACTGCGTTAGCAGCAGCTATCGGTATGGATAAACTTGCCTTCTCTGGACTTTGCAGTGATCTAGATCTACCCCACTTGAGCCGAAAATTTTTGAGTGCTGACCTTAATGAGGTGGGCTTCGATCCACCCTACATCCTCAAGCCCAGATACGGTGGGTCTTCCATTGGGATTGACGTGGTCGCAGACTTAGACACTGCTAAAACTCGGCTCAAAAGTAACGTACATCTCGGCCAAGGAGCAGTACTTGAGCCATATCGACCGGATTTATTTGATATTCAAATAGCGGTCGTGACATTTCCCGAGATTGCACTTTCGGCAAT
This sequence comes from Actinomycetes bacterium, assembly GCA_021785005.1. Classification (GTDB taxonomy): domain Bacteria; phylum Actinomycetota; class Acidimicrobiia; order Acidimicrobiales; family Acidimicrobiaceae; genus Acidithrix. Next base: position 5,908 of record JAJYGT010000010.1, on the reverse strand, counting down.
TGAAAAACCCTTGAAAGCTAAATCCACTGGTGAAATACTCTCCTACAAGGATAAGTACGTAGCGGGCGTTGGCATGGCCGATGCTCCGCGCGAACTTCCTGCCAACATACCATCACAGATCGAAACCCTAATTCGCAAATACGCGTTCGCTTTGGCCAAAGCGGTTCCGCTACGAGGAGTCGCACGAATCGATTTTCTCTACGATGGCGCATCAGAATTATACGTGAATGAAGTCAACACTATCCCTGGCAGTCTTTCCAAATACCTATTTGTGAAACCGTTGATTCCGTTTGAAAAACTTCTGAATGATCTAATTGGTGAAGCCCTCTCGACAGATACGTTTAGTCCATCGACCCAAGGTGCTGACGGTTCCGCACTCAGTTCAGCAGGCTCGATTGCGTCAAAACTAACCTAAGTGTAAGCTAAAAACAATCCCTTTGACCAAGACCACAACCGGACAGATCCAAAAAAAGATTTGGCCTTGCAAACAACTGCATAATTGGTGTCGCCTCTATTGTGCGAGGTCGATAGTAGTACTAAATAAAGTGATCCGGAAGATCATTTTCGTACAGCACGACATCGCCGGCAACCAGCTTGGAGTTGACCCACTCAGTTGCTTTTTCACGAGTTCTAAAATCAAGAACCCGAATGCGTGACGAATTAGGTAATGCTGCGCCAAGTGCGCCTCGACGCAAAGCGCGCTGGTTGGTAAGCCCAACTATCACAATGTCAGTTGCCACCTCGCCAATTGCTTTGCCAAGGAGTCTGTTTTCTTCAAATTGACGTTGACCAAGTTCCACCATGCCAGGTGTTACCACGACTAGTCGAGATCCGGTTTGACATTTCTTTACGGCCACGTCGAGAGCAAACTTTGCCCCCCGAGGGTTCGAATTATAGGTATCGTCGATTACCACTACGTCGTTGGCATTCTTTATCACATTTAGTCGGAAGGGTGGAGGAGATAATGTTTCAATGGCGCTCGCGATTACACTTTCCTCTACGCCCAGCTCAAGTGCGATTGCGACAGCGACCGCTAAATTGGAATTGGCTATCGGTGTCTTTGTCGCACCTATACGTCGCTGATTAACATAAAGAACAGAATTGTCGTCATCGTCATTTAGCACCGCAACGGTCCTAGAAAAGTCTGACCCAGATACTCGCCAAACTTTTTTCGATTCTCGTTCTAATTCATTTGCCAAAAGTTCAAGACGACTGTCATCAGTGTTTAGCACTACGCACGAGGCAGTTTTAGTGATCTCGTTTTTGGCCTCAAGAATCTTTTCCTCCGACCCGAATCTCTCAAGATGCACCGGACCAATTGCGGTAATTGCGGCAACATCAGGGCGAATCCACTCCGTGAGGGCAGCAATCTCCCCTGCTTCGTAAGTTCCCATCTCCGCAATGAAAAGCTTTGTCCCTGGCAATAGATTTTCATTTATTGCTCTGGCCAACCCAGCACGATTGTTATAACTTGCCGGAGAGGCTAATGTTGGCATCGCAAACGAACAAATGTGGTTTAGGTAGAACTTCGTGGACGTTTTACCATATGACCCGGTGATTGCCACGCGCTTCGGATTAACGCTGTCTAACTTTTTGCGAGCTGACTCTACAAATGGGGCAATTGCCCGATCCTCAAGTGGAGCAGTGATCCACAAAGCAAGTTCAACTGCTGCTGGCGCTCCGGCTATCAAAACGGTTCCTACTGCACCACTTAATCCCATAAAATACGAAATCGCACCAATGACGACGTCAATGGCAACTGTCACCGAATAAAGCAGGCGGACGCGTCTAGTCCAGGCGAGCTTTGACGTTCGTCCCTTGAACCCAAGACCGATAGGTGTAATTAATGCAAGTATGGCAACGATAACAAACGAAGGCAACACTGATGAGGTTACATTGGCCCTAGAAAGGGCAGTAACCACAGCTAGCACCATAACAATGGTAAAAGTTACGTTTACACCGGAATCTCGGAAAAAGTACCAACGTTGGGCAAATTTGACTACGTATCCGGCCTTATAATGCTCACGCTGAGCAACCCTGATCCACTTAATCGCTACTACGGCCGAGATGACGATAGCAATGGCAGTTACGGATAATGAGCTCGTGATTGAGATGCTACTCAACAAGTTTCTCCTGACAATGGTAATTATCCGTCTTCGATTCGACGTTATAGTTTGCAATCTCAAGCGCCAAATTGGCAATCAATCTTTGATCGGCCAACGGTGAAAAGTGGTCGCCTCCAGGAATAATCTCAAGCGATGAGTCACCTATTAATCCTAGTGCGCGTTTAGCGTCTGCTACGCTAGCCGCTCTGTCGAGTTCGCCCCAAATAAAACGGACCTTCAATTTCAAGGCTTCAAGATCTTGCGCAAAATCCTCATTTACCGTTCGAACTAACACGTCGCGCATAACACCGGTCGCATTCCGATAATCCTGGGAACCGAAATTGCTTTTGATACGATCGAGCTGCGCTGCTGAAATGAAGTTGTACCTTGCAATCTGTTTTGCTAGTCTTAGCTTTAAAGGTACCTTTCGAACCGAATCTAAATCTCTAAACAATGGCGTTCCCATGATCACTACCCCTTGTAAATAACCTGGGTTAAATGCACCTAGTTTGATCGCGATTTTACCGCCGAATGAATGTCCCACCACTACAACTCTAGATACTCCCTTTGTCTTGGTTAACTCCGTTAAAACCACGTCAAGCTGGTTTGCATAATCTTGGGAATTCCACGCAAACGCTGGTTTCGGAGATTCGCCGAATCCCGGCAAGTCTGGAGCAAGAAACGCAACCCCTTTAGCCTGCAAGATCTCAGATAACGAATCAAAGTCTCTCGAATTTCGCGCCCAACCATGAAGACCGACTACTAAAAGAGATGATGTCACTTCGTTGCTAGATGCAATCAGCTCACCGTCCAAGAAGGCCTTTAGCAACAATTTCTCCTTTTAGCACCTATTTAAAACCGAATTTTCACACTCGTACGACCTATCTACTGAGCTTACAAACTGCGCTTATAATTCATGGCGTGGAGTTCATGAAACTCGATCTCAAACTCAAGCCAAGCACTCACGCTTAAAGCTTGAGTCAATAAGAACTACAGCGCGCCTTAGCTATCCACCTAAAGTATTTTTTCCAAAGATCCAATTCTAAAGCTGCGAACCAATGATTAGCGCAGTGCAAATTTGTAGATAATCGGTTTCACTAAGCCAGTTTGAACCATTAACAAGATGCACCCTTAGCTAACGAAAAGGTGTCTAAAAAAGATATTTATTTACGCTGATGAAGGTAGCTCATAAGGTAAAGTTCATTCGCTATAAAAATTAATTCCTAGATGGGTCGTGCGAATGATGCGTCGCTTCCCCTAGATAATTGTCCATGTCATCTTCATCGTCCATATCATCGTCATCGTCATCGGCAATGTCGTATTCATGCTCTTCTAGGAGTTGTTCTTCTTCCGAAGCTGCCATGCACCACTCCGCGTGTCCGCGAACCGCGTCGCCTCCACACTCAACACAACGGACAATGGGCTTTACGAAAGCTCGCTTGGCCATTCTGGCCTCTTCATAACGCCTATGTCGTCCTTTTTTCACCTGCAACTCCCCTTTTCATTCGAGCTCAGCCAAAGCAGCAACATTCAATGAACCAAAAATGGCTATTTCAGACCGCTTTAAATGCGCTAACGCTCTCGTTTAACCGGGTACGAAATATTCAACGAGCCTATAGCTCTCGTTGTTTTCTAACCTAGAGTTTAGTTGACATATGCTGCGTTAGCTTGCAATGAGCCAAAGAGCAAATAACTTGTTAACTATGGAAGAACAGTTTAGCCCAGACGCAATGATTAAAAGATTCCAAGATCGAGCTCGCGCAGTGAAAATGCGTGGTTTGCCACCGGTCGAAGGTCCCGAGCGGCAAAGAATTATCCAACAGACAAAAGACGACTTTATGGATTTTGCCATTCTGGGTGACGCGATCGCTAAGTTAGAGGATGGCATATTAACCATAACAGTGGATCTCCGAGCTCAATGATTGCCCACACGTGAAATAACATAACTCTAAGTGACGATTACTCCACTGTTTTCTACCATGGTTATGTCCCCACTGCTCCCTAGCGCCAAGGCGATCTCACCTGATATAATTCGGCCCACATAGTCTCCAACTGCTTCTTTGCGCCATCCACGCTCTAAGCGTGATACGCCGCTAGAAGAAAATAACTCATTGATATCGGATCGAACACCGAGTAAATTAGAATCGATCTTCAAACCTTTAGCGTGACTGACAAGCCATGTTGCCAGCAAAGTGGCAGTACCCGAAGGCACCTCGATGGGATCAGGAACTGCAATCTCTGATTCATCTGGCAGTGGTTCACCCAGCGCCGTCTCTATAACCCGAAGTATCTCTTGATCCACTCCATTGGACATGTGTCGATTTTCAACTGCTCGAATTCCTCTTAAGTCGGATGTACGTTTGGGCAAATGCTGTGCAATTGTAGCAAGAGCCAAGTCAGGCAACACAAATCTAGGTGGAACATCTTCTTGCATCGCGCGTTCTTCGCGCCAGGCGGCTAATGCCATCCCTACGTATTTTGTTCTCCCTTTCAAGGCACGAATTTCTCGAACTTTTGACCATGCACGAATTGGATCACTAGAAGATGAAAAATCTTGACTTATATATTCACCCAGCTCTTCTTCCAGCCACGAAACCCTACCTAACTTATCTATCTCAGATACCAAGGTGTCTCGGAGCCGCACTAGATGAATCACGTCCTGAGCGGCATAATTCAACTGCTTTGCTTCAAGCGGTCTCGCTAACCAATCGGAAAGACGATCAGATTTGTCCATCAACTCGCCTAAAAACTGCTCAAGCAAGACAGAAAGTGCAGGTGACGAGTAACCCAAAAACCCAGCGGCGATTTGGGTGTCAAAAAAATATCGTGGAACACGCCCTACTTTGCGCGATAAAATTTCAAGATCCTGACCCGCCGCGTGGAAAACGACTTCGGTTTCAGAGTCAAATAAAGCGCCCAAGGGTGAAACGTCAACGCGAAGCGGATCGATTAAAAATACTTCATCGTTGGCAGCAATTTGGATTAGAGCCAATTTGGCAAAATAGGACCGCTCCCGATGGAATTCAGTGTCAAGTGCTACCATATCGCAGTCCAGCATCATAGCAATAGCTTGATCTAAAGTTCGCGAATGTTCAATGTAACGATGCGTCAAAGCTTTCACGATTCCCGTATCAAATATCTGACACTGTAAAGATGCCCAATCAAAGCTTTATCCTCCGTAATTCATTAACGTATCATGCATGTCGAGCACGTCTTTTATGTCGGTCAGCGCAAGACAATCCGATATCTCACCAAACAACACAGCGTGGCTTTCAAAATCCGTTCTAGTCACAAGTTGTGCCTCAAGGAAGCCGACGCCAGCCTCGAGATACGGATTACCCGATTCAGCCAAAAGAAAAGAATTGCCTTCAATAGTTAAATTTCCGTTGACCATCTCTTGTCTTTGGTCTCGCTTTACATATTTTCGGATCGTAGAGCGTTGAGATTTAGGCAAGATCGAGATTGAAAATGTACCGGTACCTGAAATGAACTCAAGACTCTTACTATTTTGCTCCACCGAGCACGCGATCATTTTAGGCGTCGTCGCCACTTGCATCACCCAAGAAGTCGTCATCACGTGAACTTGTCCATTTAGATGGCTTCCAAGCAAATAGAGGCCCGTTGGAAATGCCCAGAGCAATTTACGACGCAATATTGCGTATGCATCTGGTTCTGTCATAAATCGCATGGGAATATCAGTGGGGTTCCCAGGTGTAGTCTTTTTGTCAATTTGCAATCTAAACGTCTATTTCGATCTCGTGCTTCGACTGTATCTATTATCATAGGCGACTTAGCGTAAAATC
>JAJYGT010000081.1 GCA_021785005.1 Actinomycetes bacterium | reverse complement strand
TGGATATACCATAAACCAAATATTTACTCCGACGAAACAATTTGCGATCAGGTCGATAAGTATCCGCCACTCGACAAGTTATGTTTTTGTAAAAAGATTTTCAAGTTTGCCGCAATTATCGAGAAAGAATTTTTCATTACCACTTGGCGTAGGGAGATACCTATGGATGACTTGGCAAGGTGTAAGGCGATTTTATCGCGCTAAATATATCTTCTAAGTTGTTCGGCAAGCTACTTTGATCGCAACCTTAAAGACCTAAGTTTCGCGTTAGCAAATGTAGTGTCACAGTCGGGCATTTTAACGTAAAGCGTTCTAACTTCAACGATCGTTTTGGGTGTACTAGATGGCTCAATTCATTTAAGTCCGATTCATTTCAATTGGTCGGAGACCTAATCTTTACTTGGTGTTAGGGCTGTAATCGATCGAAATTATCGCCTGGAGCATTTAATGGATTTGGCGTTTATGGTGCGCTAAGCTGATGTGGTCAATGGAGGACAGTTTTGGATTTGAATGACCCCAGTAATCGGCCGATGCGACTACAACATGTTACCAGTGCACAAGTTTCCACCAATACCTCCCAGAGTGAAGGAATGCAACGTCAAGAGGCAGTCTCAGCTCGAATGACCGGATCTGAGAAGATCTGGATGGGTGAAACTTTGATGGCGCCTTCGATGAAATCAGCTAATCACCACCATGGTGATTCTGAAACCGGAATTTATATTGTGCGTGGTAATCCAGTTTTTGTGTTTTTAGATGGTGATGAAGAAGTTCGGATTGAAACTAAACCGGGTGACTATATGTTCGTTCCACCCTTTGTTCGTCATCGTGAAGAGAATCCTTCGATCGACTCGGAGGCTTTGGTGGTGCTGGCTAGAACTACGCAAGAGGCAATCGTAGTTAACCTACCTTGAGCATATTTCGACCAGTAAAAGTCATGCGGTAATTTTTACTGACTTGCAGTTCTTGCACGTCCAAGTTCGCGAGGCTTTTTTACCTCAAATAAGTTGGTACCATATCGATCAGTCAGTCGATATAGTACCAAAGTAAAGGACTTGCCAACGTCCGTGGGAAAGAACGTACGACCCGAATTAATCGGGTGCAGGAGTTTTTGCCGTTGTGCTTGCGTGAACCCTTGCAGCGATCTCGTGAACCACATCGGCATTTGCTAATGTGGTAACATCACCTAGTTTGCGTTCTTCGGCAACGTCTTGTAGTAAACGTCTCATTATTTTTCCGGAACGGGTTTTTGGTAGTTCGTCTGTGAACACAATTGATGCGGGTCGCGCAATTTTACCAATCTTGGTTGCTACATGTTCTTTGAGCTCGGCGATCAATGCGTCATCGCCTTGAAACCCTGCTTTTAAGGTCACGAATGCTGCGATGGCTTGACCGGTTGTCAAATCGCTTCTGCCTGTTACTGCGGCTTCGGCAACGCTATGATGATCAACTAAAGCAGATTCTACTTCAAGCGTTGAAATCCGATGGCCAGATACGTTCATGACGTCGTCTACTCGTCCAAGGAGCCAGTAATAGCCATCTTCGTCGCGCTTGGCCCCATCGCCAGCAAAATAAATCCACTTGTTTTCTTTGGAATTTGAAAACCTCGACCAATAAACTTCTATGAAGCGTTGCGGATCCTTATATATGGTTCTTGCCATGCCCGGCCAAGGTTCCGTTAGTACTAGGTATCCACCTCCGCCTAAGCCTACGGAGGTCCCATGGTCGTCGAAAATATCGACTGCTATACCTGGCAAGGGAATTGTCGCAGATCCAGGTTTAGTTGGGGTAATGCCGGGAAGTGGCGAGATCATTATGTGGCCAGTCTCAGTTTGCCACCATGTGTCAACTACTGGACAGCTCGCGTTTCCAATTGTCTGTTGATACCACATCCAAGCCTCAGGGTTGATCGGTTCTCCGACCGTCCCGATTACCTTCAGGCTCGAGAGATTATGAGCCTCGGGGTAAGAAGTTCCCCATTTCATAAACGTTCGAATCGCGGTGGGGGCAGTGTAGAACTGGCTAACTTTATATTTTTCAATTATTGCCCAGAATCTATCTTTGTCGGGGAAGTTTGGTACTCCCTCGTAGATCACGCTGGTACAGCCATTTGCGAGTGGGCCATAGACAACATAGCTGTGGCCAGTAACCCAACCAATATCGGCAGTACACCAATAGATATCGCCGTCTTTGATATCGAATACATTTTTGTGCGTAAATGCTGCTCCAACTAAATACCCACCTGTTGTATGCAAGATGCCTTTAGGGCTAGCGGTGGTACCAGAAGTGTATAAGATGAACAGCGGATCTTCGGAGCTTGTTTTAACAGCATTTAGTTCGTCTGATTGCTCACAAACGAGATCTTGGTAGTAAATGTCGCGTTCCACACGCATTGGAATGTCAGCACCAGTTCGCTTGACCACGACAACCTTTTCTATGCTTGGCGTTTGCTCAAGTGCGGCATCAGCAAAGGATTTAAGAGGAATTCGATTTCCATTTCTCCACGCTTCATCGCACGTAATTAGGACTTTTGCACCAGCATCGTTGATACGATCTCGGAGCGAATCTGCGCTGAATCCACCAAAAACTACGGAATGTACTGCGCCTAAACGTGCACTTGCCAAAAGAGCAATTGGAAGTTCAAGAACCATTCCCATGTAGATTGCGATGCGGTCACCTTTTTCTACCCCAAGGGATTTAAGTCCGTTTGCTAACTTGTTCACTTCTTTTAAAAGCTCAGCATAAGTTATCGAGCGTGAATCGCCTGGTTCACCCTCGAAATGGTATGCAACGCTATCTCCCCGAGTTTCAAGGTGTCGGTCCAAACAACTTTCGGTGACATTCAGGGTTGCATCTACAAACCATTTTGCAAACGGTGCATTTGACCAATCAAGTACGCTAGTCCATTGATCCCGCCAAGTTATAGCCGCGGCCTGTTCTTCCCAAAATGAGACGTAGTCTTTACCGTGATCGTATATGGCTTTGGATGCAATATTAGCTTGGTCCGTAAAGCTTTTGGATGGCTCGAAATGGCGCTTTTCCTGCATTAGTGCTTCGATTGTTGCTGATTCAACATTCGATAGTTTGTCCATTTACGTCTCCCCGTTTCTAACCAATACTATCAAGATACCTTGAGCCAAATCGTTAGTTTGATTTTCCCCCGACATAGACCTTAGGAATCGGTGCAAAACGTTTGATTAGCTTGGAAAGGCCAAGGTGACATAAAGAGAATCGTTTGGTGAGGTCTAGTCAACTCCAAAGACGGTCGACACTCATCGCACAAAGCTGTCCTTCAAAAATGTATGATCGAGCGCCGAGGTAACGTACGACGCCAGTGAGAAAAGTGGCTGCTACATTTTGTTAAGGCCACGCAATGGGGGGAAAAGGTCACTTTTATCCGCATACATGCCGTGGCTTCAAAGGCTAGTATCTGGCCATCTTCGCGTTCTATGAAGAAATCGACCTCGTTTGTATCCCACATTCAAAGCGTCCAATTGTCGAAATTCCAATCATCTGCGACGTTTGTTTAATTAATTGTGATTTAAGCGTTTCGCTCCAGAATGGGAGTCAAAAGATAAGAAATACTTTTTCAAGGAGACTCAGGTAGTTCTCAATGGATCTTTAAGTGGGGTCGACGATCATTGGAATGTTCCGTGCATCGGCAATTTGTGCAGTTTAAGGGACTAGGACATAAATTGTTCTAAAAGACGTCCCAGATTTTGCACGGCGCTACACACTTTGACGTGTCGATCTGCCAACGACAAAACGTCTTGTTCAAGAATCTGCATTGAGTTCGGCTTTGATAACGCCTTATATGAATGAAGCGGGTAGGTATTTGCCGATAAAATTTGGCGGGGTTGCTGAAATGAAGAAACTCGGCATCGACGGAAATGGCAACAGGCGTATTTGGATCGTCCAGATTGACCACGGCACATCCAAAGCGTTCCCCGAGACCTCGAATCAAGTTTGATTTTTCGATTGACCTTGGTCCTTCGAGAAACATAGCGCTCTCATTTGGTATTTGACCCCTGGTGCCGTCCAAATGTTTTTGTGGCGTAACAATAACTTGTTGGGAAGTTCCGCTCATCTCTTTCGATCAGCATTTTGCAGGATTGCTTTATTGCTTAAGTACAAAATTTCTTCTTGGGAACAAATGAGCGAAGAGATGAACCGCGTATCTTGCTTTTATACTTGCGAAACGTTTTTCAAACTATGACAGTTAGCTTTTATCGCGTAGCTTTTGCATCTGGGAACTTTCGACCTGCTTACCAAAGACTTATGCCGACGTTTGGGAGCTTGTCAATTTTGTAACTCTTGTTAGGATTTATTTTTGCGTGCGCTCCTTGCTTATAATGGCTTAGTCTTGACGCCAAAAATATTTGGGCTGCGAATTATACATTTTGGGTAGATGTACCTTTCCAGAGGATTACCACCATGACGATTTTTAAACTCTTGATCGACACGAGCATAAGATACTGGTGCAACAATCACGTTGAGTAGGTCGATAACGCGAATCAATGTTTGCCGGTGTTTTCGATAGCTTATGGTTTTGCATTAGCTAGACGATCGCCATGCGTTGTCGATGTCCACATGTGGTGTAGGGCGCTTTTGCGAAGTTTGGGAATCTTTGTTTTTGGATTTGTCGTAGAAGCTCTCTGATATTTCTTAGAGTTGCCGACACATTTGAGATTAAAATTCATTTCAATATTAGTTTGGTAAAGGGTTATGACCAAGTCTTGATATGGTAATACTGTGACGCTAGAACCCATACAACGCTTAAACAAAATTATTGAGGCGAATGTCATTTTGGGATCCGATGGAAACGTGCACATTAGTGGCATCGGGCTCGAGTCCTTATCGGCAATTGAGTTTACAATTACCGATTTAAAGGGAAATACGCTAGAGAAATTACCTATGTCTGACGTGGTGCAAAACGAACTCTTTTCTGTGCCCTCGACTACAAAATATCGAAATGACATTATTGTCCGTGTTCGAGATGCCCAGGGTCTGATCGAAACCTTAGCTAGCCGTCATATCCACCTTACTGGCGCGCATAATTTTCGCGATTTTGGAGGATACCGAAATCTAGACGGTCAACAGCTTCCGTGGCGGCGTTATTTTCGTAGCGACAACTTGGCAACGCTAACGCACGATGATTTTCGTATTTTATCTGATTTGGGAATTTCAAGGGTATTTGACCTTCGGCGTGACCAGGAGCGCCAAGAAAGTGTCACGACCCTACCGTTCGACTCGAAGATCGAAATAGTTGAAGTTCCAATAAATAGTCACATTATTGGCTTTGAAGACGCACTCGGCGCGATTTTCGAGGGCAAAGTTGCTCGAATTACCGCCAACGACATGGCTGAAATGTACAAAGACATCATTGCAAATCATCTGAATGAAATACAAGAGGTGGTTTGCGCAATTCTAAGTCATGACGCCGATTCAGTTCTGGTGCATTGTACGGCGGGCAAAGACAGGACCGGACTTACCGTCGCTATGGTTCAATTCGCACTTGGAGTTTCGTCTGACGATGTGATTTATGATTATCTACTTTCTAATCGTTATCGAACTCCTATTCGAATGGCTCAACTTCGGGAGCGCTTTCGTTTGTCTGGTGTTGACATTGAAGACTTCAAACCATATTTATCGGCTCCTTATATCGCACTGCAAGCGGTCCTAGACCGGATCCAAGAAATCAGCTCGGGTCTGCGAATTGCTGGTTAGCACCATATGTTGGAGCTATAGGTGTTGCTTTGAGCTCCACTAATTAAATTTGCAATTGAGCGAGCATTTACCGACCAGTTATTTAGATTGCCCAAAATTGCTCCAAAAGCTGGTAGCTCGAGTTCGGCCGATGCGTCGATACAGATTTGATTAGTGGAAACTTGTACGTTTAACTTATTGATTTTGTAACCATGACCGTTAAATCCGCTAAGGGTGGAAATGGCGATCGATCGTGAGAGGACAGGATCGATAAAGATCGCAGAATTTAGGTAGTACGAACTCTCGTCAAGGTGATTAGCGGCGGCGGTTGCCGCTAATTCGACACGGTTTTGCAGCTCAGATTGTGCTACGTAAATATAGTTCATATCTAAAAGTAGAGCTGACAAGGTGATTGTAAACAACGCGACGACAGGTGCGAAAATAATTATAGATCCCGTGTCAGAATGTGTCTTGCCACTGCCAAACAGGCGCCTAGATATAAACCTGGTGTACTTCAAGATCCTGGTTAACATTGCTGGTTGAAGCCGATATCTTGAGTGGAGCTTGAGGTAATTCTGAGTGCGGGGAGTATGGGGTTGGCAACACTCAACGACACCGTCTCGCTTAGGCAAGTCGGGTTTGACACTTCGATTTGCGCGCTAAGGCTATCACCGTTTAGGCCAAGAGTACTAAAGGTAGTTTTGGCGATCGAGATTGCTTGGGACGATGCCATTGCAGATGAGCTTTGCTGTAGCGTTCGCGATACGTTGCGCAATGCTTCTGAGAGAGCGATCTGGTATCTGTTTGAGACCGACGTAAGTTCGAGCACGTAACTGCTAAACAGCAATAGAGTGACCAAACTAAAAATTGCAATCGCAACATCAAGTACGCCGTCGTCTTTTGAATCATATTTTATAAGAGTCGATCGCATAATTAGTTCTCATTTCCAATTGCTGCAGATCCCCGGACCGTTTCATTGGCGATACTTGCGCCCAAGGAGAACACGATCGGAACCTGCGTCGAGACATCGACAACAACGAGCCCGTTTTGGTTAGTCCAATTCAAGGTCGACGCATTGCCAAGTGAGCCAAGCTCTTTTTTTTCTAATGCAACTACCTGGGAGAATGTGACTTGTCCTTGTTGATACTCGATTCCCGCTATGAGTCGCGCACAGTCCTGTGCTACTGCGTTCAATCGACTTTGTGCCGCAGAAAGTCGGGTTAAACTCACCAGGGCAAAAAGAATACTTATTGCGACACTGAAGCCGATCAGTGTCGCAATAATACCGCTACCAACTTCGTTTGGTGTTGAAGGTTCCCTTGTAGAATCAGGCGTCTTACTGACCAAGTTGGGCAACTTGCGCGTTGACGGTGTTGGTGGCAGTGCCCATGGTCGCTTTGAAAGCGACCCATAAAATCACACCGAGGAAAGCAAAGATCAACACCGCGATCGCAGCAGAGACCACGCCTTCGCCGGAGTCTTTGTCGGTCGAAGGGCGGTCGCTTTGGGTTATCGTTGCGTAGAGTTCAATAAATAGCGAGTAGGTGGTTATTATGGAACGATTGATGTAGGACAACATCGAGATTCCTTTCTAAAGTGGTATTTTTCCTTGTAGAAGCTATAAAGCTTCGTGGTGTGGCTGTCTATCAAACAGCAAGCGGGCGTTAGTAGAGCGATAAAGTATGATTAGCTAAGATCCGGTGACCTGTTTCATAACAGCTAGAAATGGTATGAAAATTAGAATGATCCCAGGAACCAAAGCAGCGATTGTAATCGGTATCCAGATTTTTTGGGAATTTTTTTCCATGAGAGCGAGGGCGCCTCGGTGAAGTTGCGTCCTTTGTGAACTTGCTTCTTGGCGAATGACCCGAGGTAGGTCGGCGCCGTAAATTGAGCTTTCTAATGCCGAAGCGAGCCTTTGGACCGATGCGATTGGGAAAGTCTGGCTGATCTCTTTTAGCGTATCATTTAGATCGATTCCAGAATTTAGTGAGTTTTCTAATCGCTGAAAAAGATCCCTTGTTGATTGCGAGGAGCTTTCCGCCAACTTCTTAATTGCCCCTGCAATGGAATTACCTGCGCCAAGATAGATTCCGAGCTTTTCAATTTCAGTCGGGAGAGCCTGAGAGATTGAGCTAAGTCTGTTTAATCGGGCATTTAATTCTCGAAGGAGAGGTCGACCATAACTAAAAACTGCGGTTCCTAAAACAATCCAGAGGGCAAGGGTAATCGTTGGCGTAAGTTTTATAAATAAAATTGTTGGCACGAGTAACGCGACAACGCTCAAGCAATAAAGGGTGTTCTCGCGCTGTTGTTTGATATGGTTTATGACCGTCAAATAGATAATGTTCGCGGTTGAAACCGAGGTGTTTTGCTGGCGTTGCGAGCGACGATGTGTATTTTTTGGGGAGTTGTCTGTGACACTCCATTGTCTGCGCAGACGGTTATTGGCGATTTTAAATTCCGTGTAGCTGATACTCGTTGCGAGTGCGAACCCAGAAATTGACAGCAAGAGACCGATCAGCGCGAAGATATCTTGGTTCATCTTTTCTCATTCCTCCTGGTATAGATTCGACACATTAGCGAGTTTGGTGGCCCATGTCCAGCAAATTAAAAGGAGCGCAAACGCTATAGATAGGCCATACTCTCCGAGTGGGGTACGAAATGGAGCGATTCCTGAGATTGCGATTCCGGCCAAAAACATTCCAACGGGAACGATAATGACGAAATATCGTGCAAACCGGACGCCTGCCAATCGGGCTTGGTATTCTTCACGACGTTCTTTTTCCGCTAGACGGTCTATTCTCAAATCTTCAACCATCCGAGTTATGTCAGTTCCTGGAGCATCCTTTACGACACCTAGCAGTTCAGTAACGATCTTGGTTCCCTGATCGGGTAAGTTGCGCTTCAAGGTCTCGAGTGCCGCGTCAAATGACCCCGTGATACCGAAGCTTCGCTCAGCTTGTTCAAAGGCTAAAGATAATTGCTCCGGAGTTGTGCGACCAGCGGAGAAAAACGCGTTTGGAAGTGGTGAACCCATTGCTCCAATCCGAAGTCCAAGTTCAGATAAAATGCTTGGCCAGTACGTAAGCGTGAGATTTTCGAGTTTTGATCGTCTTTTTTTCCTCGCTCCATACAGTGCCAGGTAAAAACTAATAATCGAAGAAAATCCAGCAAGAATGATACTTCCTGTAACAACAACGAGAATTGCCCCGGCGAAAATACTGCCGCCAAGAAATATAACTAGTTGAGCTTGGGTCAGTTCAGATATTTGTCCAGATATTAACTTTGAAAGTCGAACCTTTAAGGCATTGGCCTTCGCTGACGCGTTTGAATATCTGTCACTTTTGGTGTTGTCTGTTAAAGTCAGCGTAAAGGCGATTACACAGAGAGCGATCCCAAATATTGATTTAAGCATTTTGGATCTCATTTGAAAGTTTGGACCAATCAGCAAAATCGATTCCTAGCGCTTTTGCTTTGTTTCTCAACCTTTGGGGAAATTGTCCTGTAGCACATAGTGCATCGATATTGGGATCAAGGTTAAAAAGTGGAGGTGTTGTAAAA
>JAJYGT010000113.1 GCA_021785005.1 Actinomycetes bacterium | reverse complement strand
AAGAGGAAATTAGACTGGTTTTGTTTCAAAGAAGAGATGTTTGCTAAATAAAAATTACTTTAAAGCAAATTGTTGGTGGCGACGAAGTATTTGTGGTTGCGTGCTGCTAGTTTCGCAATCAGTGAATGGACAAAGGAGGTTTCGCTCTTGAAGGCTGTGATTATGGCTGGTGGTGAGGGAAGCCGTTTGCGTCCTTTGACAGCAACTGCACCTAAGCCGATGCTCCCCGTAGGCAACGTACCCATGTTGGCGCATGTCCTTGAATTGCTAAAGAAACACGGTTTCGATGAAGTAATTATCACCGTAGCTTTTATGGCGAATGCAATCCGTACCTATTTTGGAGACGGATCGGAATTTGGAATACGAATTAGCTATGCAAATGAGGACTCGCCACTTGGAACTGCGGGTTCGGTTGGAAATTGCCGCGAACAACTAGATTCGACGTTTCTCGTGATTTCGGGAGATGTTATAACAGACATAAATCTCACAGATCTTTTGCGATTTCACGCTGACAATCGTGCGGTAGCAACCATTGCGCTTAAATCAATGGAGAATCCACTCGAGTTCGGTATAGTGACCACAAATGAAGATGGTACAGTTGGTCGTTTTTTAGAGAAACCCACCTGGGGACAGGTGTTTTCTGACACCATAAACACCGGTATTTATGTGCTGGAACCTGAGATTTTCCAATATATTCCTGAAGGAAAAGTTTTGGATTTTAGCCAGGACGTATTTCCGCGAATGATTGACGATTCGATATCGATTCATGCTTTGGTGTGTGACGGTTATTGGGAGGATGTCGGTACTTTAGAAGCATATCTTCGTGCTCATCACGATCTCTTATCGTACAAGGTAGAGCTAGCCATCCCTGGCTTTATGGTTGATAAGGGAATATACGTTGGCGACGGCACCGAAATTCATCCGAGCGCCACTCTTGAAGGTCCAATAATTATTGGAGACAATTGTCGAATTGGCGCAGAGGTAAGAATCAAGCCCTTCAGTGTTATCGGATCCAATACTAGGATTTCAAAATCTGCGGAAATAGATCGATCAGTGATTCATGAGAACGTCTACATTGGCGAAGCAGGCAAGATTCGTGGCACCGTGATCGGTAAAGCTTGTGATCTACGACGTAGCGTACACACTGAAGATGGTGTGGTATTTGGCGCCGATTGTTACGTTGGCGACGGCGCGCAAATATTTTCTAACGTGAAGGTATATCCTTCTAAAACCGTACAGTCCGGAGCAACTGTTTTAACTTCTATTGTATGGGAGTCAAAAGGTACCCGTAGCGTTTTTTCCGCTAGTGGGGTTTCTGGAATTGCCAACGTAGATATTGGACCTGAGCTGGCTCTTCGTTTAGCTATGGCTTTTGGATCGACACTTAAACCCGGCGCCACGATCACCACGTCACGAGATTCGTCGCGCGCTGCAAGGGTGCTCAAACGAGCTCTCATGGTCGGTCTCAACGCAGTGGGAGTCGATGTTGCAGATCTTGAGGTTGCATCGCTGCCCGCACTCAGATTTCATGTACGCAACACACCATCAAAAGGCGGTATCGCAGTAGGACTTGATCCTAATGATCCGGAGTCGATAATCATACGGTTTATCGACGAGGTGGGAATTGATCTTGACGAGGCGTCGCAGCGAAAGATAGAGCGAGCTTTGGCGCGTGAGGATTTTCGAAATGTGTTGTCGTCGGAAATAGGTGAGATCGAATTCCCAGCGCGAAATACAGAGTTTTATACCCAATCGCTATTGGAACAGGCGGAGCTGATACAGATTCGCAAAAGAAATTTCAAGTTAGTCATTGACTACGGTTACGGTGTATCTTCTTATATTTTGCCCAGTGTTTTGTCGAAATTGGGTGGCGACATATTAGGCATAAATCCATTTTCTTCTACCAAGCGAATGGTAGAGGCTGATGTTGTGGCCAACATGAAGCGACTTAGTGAACTGGTGGTGACGTCTCGATCTGACTTTGGAATATTTTTGGATCCAACTGGTGAACGAATAACTTTGGTGGACCGAAGTGGTCGAGAGTTGAGCGGATATGAAGCTCAAGTTGTTTTTTCGCGTCTTGAAGCCCAGGCGAACCGAGCAGCTCAAATTGTGATTCCAGTGGGATCTCCAAGAGCTGTTACGCAAGCTATAAAACGTTTTGGCGCGTCAGCGTTTTTGTCTAAACGGGGTTCATCGGGCATTACTGAAGCCGTGATTTGGCAAAATGGTGGAGCAGATTTTGCGGCGGGTACCTATGGCAATTTCGTATTTCCCAAGTTTTTGCCAGGTTTTGATGGGTGTGCGGCGCTCGTGCAGCTCTTGTCATTGCTTGCTGTGACCAATCTCGACCTTTCCGACGTTGTGAATGAGATAGATCCAATTCGGGTCGTTCATGATTCGGTGAGCACACCCTGGGAATCCAAGGGAATTGTCATGAGAATTATGTTAGAAAACCTCGGGGACGTAGATCCGATCCTAATTGATGGGATCTGTGTAGATGAAGAACACGGCTGGTATTTAGTTGTGCCCGATCCGGTAGATCCCGTAACTCACATTTGGGCCGAGGAGGAATCGGAGTTGGATTCAATTGCTACAGTTGGACGCCTAAGAGAGAGAATTTCTGCCATTGTGCGTGACTCCGGAGCCTCAAGATCTTAAATACTATTCATGATGGAACAAAGAGTTCCTAGACCTAGAATGGCCAAACAAGTTCTTGTAACGTTGTTCGAAAAAGGAAGTAAATCAAGTGAGCATGCAGGTTCCTCCTGATAGAAGTTACACCAAAGATCATGAATGGGCGCGTGTGAGCGATGGTGTAGTAGAAGTGGGAATTACCGATTATGCACAAGACGCTCTTGGCGATATTGTTTACGTAAAAATGCCAGCAGTTGGGGATCTTGTAGCCAAAGGTGATGCATTTGCTGAGGTGGATTCCACTAAATCGGTTTCTGATATATTTTCTCCCGTAACCGGAACTGTCATTGAGGTAAACGACGCTCTGACCGCCGAACCGGAACTGCTCAACTCTTCGCCATATGACCAAGGTTGGATTGCGCGTATTCAAGCATCGGTTCCAAGTGATTTGGAAGTCATAACGCCAGATGAGTATTCAGCGCTAATTGCGATTTAGTTAATTGCCATTTAATCGACTAATTACTTATCGGAAATTTCTTACTGCGAAACTAAGGTGTTCGATTGAAACAGTCATTGCGACCGGAGGTGAGATAGCTTGTCACTTTGCATGAGTTGCGGACATGTAAACCAAGTTGGTGCGAACTATTGTTCATCTTGCGGTAAATCTCTTTTAGTCGGCGATGAAACAACGGACACGCTGGTTCCAGTAGATTCAGGCGTGGATCTTAGTGAAGAATTTCTGTCACCAATCTTGGCGGATGCGAAACCCGGTACCGCACTTTTGATAGTTCGGCATGGTCCAAGTGCTGGTACATCGTTTAATCTTGAAAAGCTTAAAACTTCTATCGGAAGGCATCCAGATAGTGATATCTTCTTAGATGACGTAACTGTCTCGCGACGTCATGGGGAAATTGTGCAAGAGGGGGATGACTTTAGCATCTCAGATGTTGGGTCTCTGAACGGAACGTACGTGAACCATAAACGTAGCGATTTTTGTCTGTTAAAAAGTGGCGACGAGATCCAGGTAGGAAAGTATCGACTTCTCTATCTTTTGGTTCCAAAGGAGTAAAATGGAGGCGATTGACCGAGACGATTCACTAGCTATTGGTGAAGCGTTGGGATTACTTCGTATTGAGTTTCCCGATGTGTCGATATCAAAAATTCGTTTCCTTGAATCAAAAGGACTAATCGCGCCTGAGCGGACTACTTCTGGTTTTAGGCGATTTCTACCAGAAGATATTGATAGGCTCAGAGCGATATTGCGGATGCAGCGTGATCAATATCTTCCGCTTAAGATTATTCGTGAACAGTTTGGTGTAGCTCCTGATGACCCTAAGCCAGGTAGGAGAGGACGTGGTTCTCGGACTAATCGACCGGATCAACAACACCTTGACTTAGGGGATACAGACTTAGAAGCTGGACTGGATTTGTTATCACAACGAGCAAACAGCGCGATTGAGACAATAGTCAAAGCTACTTCATCTGAGTCGAATCATGCGCAACCCCTGGATAAGACTTTGGCACTTGAAGACCTAAATGCCGAATCTGAGATTTTGGGGTCAAAAACTAATTTGCACGACAATACGGCACCTTTAGAATCAAGAACGCTTCGAATTGTTCAAGATATTGATTTAACTGAGACGCCTGACTCAGATCGTTCGCAGGAAGAGACTGTCAAGATTGATAAAACCCTTGTCGAAGTCGGCCAAAACCAAAAATGGATAGATCGAAATAGAGAATCATTTGCGCTTGACTTGGCTCCTGATGCGGGCTTACAGAATACACGCGAGGCGCCGGTACCGCGAAATAATCATTTGGCTTCAAAAGTCACACCCAAGGCGCCTACAGCTGTTGTAGCAGCCCCAAAGACGCCATCAAGTGTTTTGACCAGAACAGACTCCAGAACTACCAATTCAAATCCTAAAATGCCAAGACAAGCGGCTCGTCGACAAGATAACCGAGGGCAAGGAACCTCACAGCGCGATCGGTCAGTATCTAAATCTCAGGTTGAGGATGAGATTCCGCCAGGGTTTATGACTATTCGCGAGTTTCAACGTGAGACTTCGACAACAGCTGCATTTTTAGCCGACTTAGACCACTTTGGAATTGTGAAAGCAAAGTGCTTAGGCAGCACGCTGTTATATTCAGCGGATCATGTTGAACTTGTTAAAGTAGCGAAGTCATTGGCTTCCCTGGGTCTAACGCCGAGGCATTTGAAATCACTTAGAGTTTCCATCGAAAAAGAATTCGGGCTGATGGAACAGCTCGTTGTGACGCAGCTGGGTGTTGGTGGTGCTAGAGCTAAACGTCGTGCTCAAGAGGTTGCAGCTCTACTGAATTCTCAGACCGCAGAGTTTCGCAACCAAATGCTTAGCAATCTCATACGAGGAATATTTGGTGAGTAGCGCATTTACTTGGCGCCTAAAATGCAATACCTTTTCTTTGTTTGCCATAGTAAGCTCACTATATGGTTGAAGTTGAGTTGTCATCAGTAAGAGTTGATTTACGATCTAATACACCTTTGATACTCTTGCGTGAGAAGGTTGAACCTCATAGGAGCCTGCCGATTTTTATTGGTGCCCCTGAGGCTACTGCGATTGCCATGGCACAGCGCGGATACGAGGCGCCTCGTCCACTTACGCACGATCTCACTGCGTCTATCATTTCGCGTTTGGGTGGCGTTTTGGAAAAGGTAGTCGTTGTGGAATTGCGTGATTCTACGTACTTTGCAGATATCTATATCGTACTAGACGGCAAAACAATCGTAGTTTCATCACGTCCATCAGATGCCGTAGCATTAGCGATCCGGGTTGGCTCTTTGATTTTTGTAAACGATGACTTAATTGCGCGCGAAGGTGTCGTGGTCTCAGATGACGATGTTTTTGACGACAATTTGGCCGATGCATCAGAAGATCCTAATGTTATAAATGAATTTCGAGAGTTTTTAGACAACATCACTCCAGAGGATTTTTCCTAACATTTGGAATCTTTTAAGAGAACATTTAAGCTAATTATTTCAAATTTTTTGGAAATTACGTATATGTAATGAAGAATGGGTTGGCGGCGCCCGAATTAACTACTAGCATTAGCCCTTAGTGCGAAGTTCAGCCTAGAAAGTTCGTGGAATGGCATCTGCTGCTGAGGTCATTAGTTATAGCGGTCATCAGACCTCAAGAATCGTTGGAATAAGTTACCGTCAGCTCGATTACTGGGCTCGGACAGACCTGATCAGACCGTCAATTGCCGATGCACATGGAAGTGGATCCCAGAGACTTTATTCATATGCTGATTTGGTCAAGTTAAAATTGATCAAACGAATGATCGATTCTGGTCTTTCTCTCCAAGGTGTGCGTGGGGCTCTAGATTCGCTAGGTCGTATTGATGATGAATCCTTTGACGAGAATCAAATTGTGCTGATTGGGAATTCCAAGTCTGTTTTTGCTCGTGATGGCGATGACCTTGTGGATTTGCTCAAAGGAAATCAAATGGTGTTTGGGATGCTGCTATCGCTAGGGGATCTGCAGCAAGAGCTTCAAGCAGAAATAGTTTCCATTGCTAACGATTTAGCTAAATCGGATGAGCAAGATCTTTCTCCAGTCAAGCAGTTACCTCACAAGCAAGCTCGATAGCGTCTTATAGCATCTTGTATTTCAACTTGCTGGTTTGATTGCCGCACAATTTCCTGTTGGTAATTCATGGGATCAACTTGTCCAAATATGGCCTGGGGTTCGGCTTTTTTTTATGCATAAGGGCAAATTCAGAAGTTTTAAGGTCTAGCTGAATCGGGATTACCACCACTTATGTAATGACCAATGGGTCTTGTGCGCCGAAGACCAAATGCACGGGCTAAGGTTTTTTAGGTGGAGTCTAAAAGTAGCTATCTAAACCAAAAACACAAAGATCTCGGTGCGAAGATGGTGCTTTTTGGCGGATGGGAAATGCCACTTTCGTATCCTATCGGTACTATCAAAGAACATCTCGCCTGTAGAAACGACGCGGTGGTATTTGACGTTTCACACCTTGGAACAGTTCGGTTGGAAAGCGACACGGCATATGAAGTCCTGCAGCGCTCATTTACAAATGACTTGGGAAAAATTTCACCAGGAAGAGCCCAGTACACACATCATCTCGACAACCAGGGTTTTGTGGTCGACGACATCATTGTGTGGTGGGTTGATGAAACTCGATTCGATGTAATGCCTAATGCCTCGAACGTATCTTCGGTTATTGGATCGATTGGCGGTATAGAGGTTACCCATCTGAGAAGCGTGCTCGCGATACAAGGTCCAAATGCTCGAACCTTGCTGGCAAAATGTTTTCCTCAAGCAGCAAGTGTGGAGCGCTTTCATACTAAGCGCATGGATTTTCAGGGCTACGAAGTGGTAGTTGCTGGGACCGGCTACACCGGAGAAGATGGTGTTGAGATTGCGGTACCAAATGAAATTGTAGATGAGCTGTTCGAGGCTATTCTTTCGGTTGGCATTACTCCTGCTGGACTTGGTGCCCGCGACACTCTCAGGCTCGAGGCAGGACTTGTACTGCATGGTCATGAGTTGGGACCTGGGATAACCCCGTATCAAGCAAATCTAGGATGGGTTGTAGCATTGAATAAACCAGATTTCATTGGCAAACAGGCTCTTTTGAATGAACTGAAAACGGGACCGGCACGCAAACTGGTGGGAATCAAAGGTGAATCAAGAGCTCCCATGCGAAGTGAAATGGAGGTTATTTCCAACGGCGAATTCATAGGGACAACTACCTCTGGAAACTATTCGCCGGTCTTAGGTCACGGTATTGCCATGGCTTTCTTGCCTCCTGATATCGAGATCGATACCCAGGTTACGCTTCGTGGTGCCGGGCGCGAGATGCAGGGCGCTGTTTGCAAGTTGCCGTTTGTCAAAAAGCATGGCTAACTCATTTTCTATGAAGGTGTTACTCATACAGCAAATATTTGCGATAGAAAGGTTGTAGGTTATTGTCGAGTTTCACCCCACATACTGACGCGGAAATAGAGTCGATGCTTGGGTTCCTTGGACTTGGGTCTTTGGATGAACTGTACGATTCGATTCCCAAAGCTCTGCGATTGGATAGGGAGCTAAGACTCAGTGCTCCAAAATCCGAGGTTGACGTAATTGAGGAAATGGAAGCTTACGCGGACAAAAATAGTCCTGTAGGCCGCTCACTGGTTTGTTTTGCCGGCGGAGGTGCATACGATCACGATCTTTATTCTGCTGTTAGAATGCTTGGGAACCGTGGCGAATTCGTAACCGCTTACACGCCCTACCAGCCTGAAGTTGCTCAAGGGGTTCTCCAGGCTTTGTTTGAATATCAGACTTTGATCTCTAGACTTTCAGGGTTGCCAGTATCGAATGCGTCGCTATATGATGGAGCTTCAGCTTTAGTCGAAGCGGTGAATCTAGCATGTGCCAAAACCGGGCGTCGGCGAGTAGTAATATCCGAAGCGGTCAATCCTAATTACCGCCAAGTGCTAGACACTTTCGCAAAAGGTCCCGGCCATGAAATTCAAACTGCGCCAGTCAGCAAAGACGGTTTTACCATTTGGCCAGATGCCGCAAAGGATATAGCAGCGTATGTTGTTGCATATCCTAATTATTTGGGCGTAATTGAAGATATTGAAACTGTCAAATCGCTGAGTGTGGATTCTGGCTCTTTATTGATTGTTGCCTATGACCCAGTAGCTGTTTCGGTGTGTAAGTCTCCAGGTGAACTAGGAGC
The DNA here is from genome assembly GCA_021785005.1 of Actinomycetes bacterium. Taxonomy (GTDB): domain Bacteria; phylum Actinomycetota; class Acidimicrobiia; order Acidimicrobiales; family Acidimicrobiaceae; genus Acidithrix. Next base: position 896 of record JAJYGT010000113.1, on the reverse strand, counting down.
AGATGTGGCCATTGCTGAGGGCCAGGCACTTGGTGTCCCTCTTTCTTTTGGTGGACCGTACCTTGGACTTTTTTCCACGACCAAAGAACTGGTCAGGTATCTTCCGGGTCGACTGGTTGGCCAAACTGTAGACACTGGGAACCAAGTTGCTTATGTCACAACGCTTCGTGCTCGAGAACAAGATATTCGCCGGGAAAAAGCATCGTCGAATGTTTGTACGAACCAAACTCTCATGGCGATTTGGACAGCAATTCATCTGTCCTGGTTGGGTAAAGGAGGATTCAAGCAGCTTGGCGTAGCGTCACTGTCATCTCGGGTTTACCTTACAAATGAGCTGGCAAAGGCGAACGTCGGCACGTTATTGGAGAATTCGTCAACTTTTCGTGAGTTTCCTTTGCATATTTCAAAGCCAACTCACCAGGTCATATCCGACATGATGGAATTTGGTTTTCTGGCAGGAGTTGCTCTAGATGAAGGCGTCGGCCTGGACAGCTTTGCTGATTCACTGATTATCGCTACTACTGAAAAGCGTACCAAATCCCAGATCGATAGCTATGTCAATTCACTCTCGAAGGTACTTTCATGACCAACCAGATAGAATACAATTCCGCTCCCGGGGCCAAGGCGTCTTCGATACCCATGATGGGTGGCGGAGCTGAACCAACGATCTTTGAGATTTCGACACCTGGCCGACAAGCGGGAGCACTACGGTTTACTGATATCGAACAAGTGAGTCCTTGTGATCATTTGCCACAAAACTATGTCCGTACTCAAGATTTAGAGCTTCCGGAAGTGTCAGAGAGAGATCTCGTGGCGCATTTCACGCGGCTTACTCACCGACAATATAGCGTCGATCTGGGATTTTATCCACTCGGTTCTTGCACCATGAAATATAA
>JAJYGT010000161.1 GCA_021785005.1 Actinomycetes bacterium | reverse complement strand
CAGCAGATAATGCACGCGTCAATACAGCGATCATGTCGAGGTCGCACTTGTTAGGTAACTTTGGCACGATTAGCCCGCGCAAAGAGTCCTGTAGTAAAGTCTCGCTCAAATCGCATGGAGCTCACTTTCGACAGCTTCAAACGAAGCTAATATCCAACTGCTTCGATCAGATAATAGCGCGCATGAACAGTCTAAACCCTAGCCGGTCAAGCTTCCTAATGCGGATTTAACGCGTAGAGGGCAAATTCGATAGTGCAGGAATTGTTTTTGCTTGATCAAAAGACAAGCCTTAGATATTCGGATTCCAAAAATATCCAACTCCAGGTATATTCACAATGTGATCACCTTCGGTGCCAAGCTTTGACCGAAGTCGATTGATATATACCCTTACGTAGTGAGACTCTTCGTAGCCCTGTCCCCATATTGTATTTAAGATCAGCTGATGAGTGCAGATACGACCCTCGTTCTCGATCAAGTACCACAATAGGTCAAATTCCTTGACGGTAAGACGAATCTCTTGCGACTGAGCGACTAAAACTGTATGGCGCGACAGATTCAACTCAAGGTCCCCACTTGAAATTATCCGATTTACGTGCAGCGAACCAACTTCTAGACGACGATTTAACGCGCGTAACCTCGCCTCGAATTCGCGCATCCCAAACGGCTTGGTAACGTAGTCATCTGCCCCAGAATTCAATGAGCGAACTTTACTGTTCTCATCACCAAAAGCCGACAGTATGACGATTGCGCCCCGAAAGAATTTTCTCGCCTCAACGACTAAGTCTGAACCGTAAATATCAGGCAAACCAAGGTCCACCACCGCAATGTCCGGGGGATCCTGGGCAATTAGCTCTAATCCGTCTAATCCCCGCATGGTAGTGGTTACCAAATATCCATGTGCACGCAGTCCAATTCGCATGATTTTCGCCAGGGCCGGATCATCGTCTATCACAAGAATCTTCTTCGTCACTCTAACATTGGCAATTCGATACTAAAGACCGTTCCAGAATTAGTGCAAGCAACAGAAAGTACACCTCCGTGCGCTTCGATAAACGACCGAGCGATCGCTAGCCCAAGCCCGCTCCTGCCGCCATTACCAACCGTATGGAACCAGTCAAAAATCTTGGATTCACCAGTGTCGACATTTAGTTTTCCGGCATCCATAACTTTCAAATAAACCTTACTGGAAGCTATTTCCATCTTCAAGGTCACCAGGTCGCCGATCGGTGAATGTCGCACTGCGTTATCGATAAGGTTCCATAGGGCCTCTCGCACTAGGCCATGATCGATATATATTACAAAACTGCTCAATGGTGGATCGAAGGAAAACGCCGTTTTGGTAGGTGAAAAATCTATGCTTTTAGCCACCTCATAAATGAGTGCGACAAGATCTGTTGGACTTGGCTGAAGACAAAATGCTCCCGCTTCGATTCTGGTAACATCCAATAAATCGCTAACTAGACGAATCGAGCGGTCCGTTTGCGCCAATGAAGTTTCGACTAGTTCTTTTTTTTCCGAAAGCTGTAATGTCCCAGACATCTCATCAAGAGTTGTCAATGCGGTTTTAACACTTGCCAGTGGCGTAAGCAGGTCATGAGAAACGGTTCGAAGTAAAGAAGATCTCCAGACATCAATTTGTTCCAAGGTATCAAGCTTGTTGCGTGTAGCTCCAAGTTCAGCACGTTCAAGAGTGGAAGATATTTGAGAGACGACCACTCCCAGGGCCTCTAGTGTGGCAGCGCTAAATATAGAATTCCAGACAACCAAGAGTCCCAAGTTGTCGTTAATTGTTGAAAGACGAAACACTCGGATTTCATGACCATCTAGTACACTAGGTCCGACAGTACCAGTTGAACTGGATGTGAGCACGCGAGACCACAAGGATCTGCCAAATGACTCGTCGCCACAAATTGAACATATTTCAATTTTCTCTTTTGTCGCAAGAAGTATCATCGCACCCTCGAGATGAAGCAGTTCGGCGATCTTCGCGGTAGCCAAATCACATATATTTTGGTTAGTATTCCCAGAAACTAAATGCGCTGGCAACGCGTTTAGCCTCTCTAACAGTAAGGAATTTTGAACTGCTTTTAAACGCTGCGTACGGTATCTAAAATCGATCAAGGAGGTGATGACCCCTACGAGGCCATAGACGCCGAGGGGAATCCAGTTTTCGGGATTACCTACGGCGAAAGACCCAAATGGCGGGATAAAAAACACATCATAAGATAAAAAACCGACAATCGTGGTAACACTTCCAGCGATTAAGCCACCTACTGCTATAGCAGTGACTAGCGGTATGACAAATATCAGGGCTATAGATGCCTGTGGAAGCTCCAGCCGAAACGGCACTAGCAAGAAAGATATAGCTGCACTGAGACCAACGCCAGCAATAACACCAATCCATGCGAATCGATCAGCTAAAATATAAGTTTTACGCATCTCTTACCCTGGGATCAATTATAGATCGGAGAAGGCTCTAGTGGACGGCTTCGAGAATCCAATTGACAACGAGGTAGAAGCAACGGGGCGCTTTCGTATATATCTCGGTGCGATGGCAGGAGTCGGCAAGACTTGTGCAATGCTCGACGAAGGTTGGCGGCGCTATACACGTGGTGCTGATGTCGTTGCTGGGCTAGTTGAAACCCATGACAGAGATTATACAAAATCTTTGCTACGCGATATACCGGTTGTTCCGCCAAAACAAATTCATTATAAGGGCCACTTGTTTTTTGAGATGGACACCCAAGAAATCCTTGCCCGAAGACCCACAGTGGTACTTGTCGACGAACTTGCTCACACGAACATTCCGGGTTCTGGTCCTCATGAAAAGCGATATGAAGATGTACTAGATTTACTCGATGCTGGAATTGCGGTGATTTCAACTCTAAACGTACAACACATTGAAAGTATCGCGGACGCTGTCGAGGACATGCTTGGCGTCAAGATAAAAGAACGAGTGCCTGATTACGTGGTTCGTAAGGCCGACCAGATCGAACTCATCGACTCCTCTCCCCAACAACTAAGACGACGAATGCTCCATGGAAACATCTACCCGGCCGATAAGGTACAAACCGCTTTGGATAATTTTTTTAGTACTCAAAACCTCACCGCCTTACGTGAACTTGCCCTTAGATACGTCGCTGATGAGACTGACGAGGACTTGATTTCCTTTCTAAGACGACAAAACAAGCGAGTTTTTGAAACTAGAGAGCGCTTTTTGGTGGGACTTAGTCTATCGTCAGACACCTCTAGAGTTTTGCACCGAGCAGCTCGCATGGCGCTAAGAAGCAAGGCTGATCTCACTGCAATTTTAATTCTCGCCGATAACGATTTGAGCGACAAACAGCGTGAACACATCAACAGTCTTAAAAAGCTTAGTTACGACCTTGGCGTTGTCTTTATCGAAAAAACAGGCTCAAAAATAGCCGATATCTTGGTGGCGACCGCATTCGAGCTACAAATTACCCAAATCGTCTTGGGCTCGTCAAAACGATCACGGCTCCAGGAGTTGACAAAGGGTTCAGTGATCTCCGACGTATTACGAAAAGTGCGCAAAGCCGGCATTGACGTACACATAATCGGCGTTAGAAGTTATGACGTTAGTATGGCAACAGACTTTTCTAGTTGAGCCGCTGCTTCAACTTCGCCACGGCAATATTGAGGTGTAGCACGTCAACATATGGAACCCCAAAAACATGTAATTGTGCCTTGGTGATATTCGCCACTACAACTTGGTGTAATAGTGATTCTCGAATTCCAGTTGCCTTAGATATCATCGGTATTTGAACAAATGCGCTCTGAGGTGAAATGTCTGGGTCTACTCCGCTTCCGGAACTCGTTACTAATTCTTGAGTGGGGTTGACGCCATTGGAATGCCAAAACGCAATAAGCTTTTTAGTCTGGGACAGCAACTGTCGTGATCGGGGACCTAGATTAGTTCCCCCGGTCGCACCGTCATTATATAAATCGGGTCTTCCATGGAACCAACTTGTACCGCTCCATTGTTGTCCAATCTCGCTGGATCCATAAGAAGTCACTGACCCCGCGCTGCGCGCTGGAAAAGCAACGTTTGAGATACCAATTTCTGCGAGAGGATACACCAAACCACAAAGGATTGCGAAAAATATACCAGCAATAATTGATCGCCGTAATTGAATAAGCATGCTAATACAACCCTGTAAATGTGAGAATCAAATCAATAATTTTGATACCAATAAATGGAACAATGACGCCACCGGCTCCAAAAATAAACACGTTGCGCCTAATGATTACTCCGGCTGATGCCGGTTTGAATTTAACACCTCTTAGTGCTAGTGGAATCAGCGCAACGATAATGAGTGCATTGAAAATTACTGCCGAGAGAATCGCAGTTGTTGGCGAATGCAAATGCATAATATTGATTGCTCGCAATTGAGGATAACTAACCAGGAAAAGAGCTGGAATAATCGCAAAGTATTTTGCCAAATCATTTGCAATGGAAAATGTCGTTAGCGCACCGCGGGTGATTAAAAGTTGCTTTCCCACTTCAACAATTTCAATTAGTTTCGTTGGACTTGAATCTAAGTCAACCATATTGCCAGCTTCCTTCGCAGCTACCGTACCGGAATTCATGGCGACGCCAACATCTGCCTGTGCAAGAGCCGGTGCGTCATTAGTGCCGTCACCAGTCATTGCCACCAACTTTCCACCCTTTTGTTCTTCTTTGATGAGTTCTAGTTTGCGTTCCGGAGTTGCTTCCGCCAGGTAAGCATCCACACCCGCTTCGTCGGCAATTGCAGCAGCGGTCAAAGGATTATCTCCTGTGATCATAACTGTACGAATTCCCATCTTACGAAGTTCGTTAAATCGCTCCTTGATGCCAGGTTTTACCACGTCTTTTAGCTCTACAACCCCTAGAATCGTTCCGTTATCACCTACTGTAAGTGGTGTAGATCCAGCATTTGCCACCTTGGAAACAATTTCATCGAGATCAGCCGGAATCACACAACCACGAGATCGTGACCATTTTTTAATGGCTTCAGTCGCCCCTTTGCGTAATTCATGGCCTTGAAAATTGACGCCCGACATTCTTGTTGTAGCACTAAAGGGCACAAACTCATAATCAAGGCCACTATTTACGTCGCGCATTCCAAAAGCATCTTTGGCCAAAATAACAATCGATCTCCCCTCCGGTGTTTCATCGGCTAGCGATGCCAGACGCGCAATTCTCGCTACCTCGGTGACAGAGGCGCCTTCCACCGGGATGAATTCACTTGCCATTCGATTACCGAAAGTAATAGTTCCGGTCTTATCCAAAAGCAGCGTTGAAACGTCACCAGCAGCTTCTACTGATCTTCCAGACATAGCCAGTACGTTTTTTTGAACCATTCTGTCCATGCCAGCGATTCCAATGGCCGAAAGCAGCGCGCCTATGGTGGTAGGGATCAAACATACAAGTAGCGCAACCAAAGTCACAATTGCAATTCCAGAATTTGAAAAATGCGCAAAATATTCCAAAGACACCACGACCGGAACAAAAATTATCGTAAGTGCAATCAACAAAATAGAAAGCGCAACTTCATTTGGTGTCTTTTTGCGATTTGCGCCTTCAACGAGAGCGATCATTCTATCCATAAACGTATTACCGGGCGAAGCAGTTATGCGAATGACAAGTCGGTCTGACAAGACCTTCGTTCCACCAGTAACGCCTGAACGGTCACCACCTGCTTCACGTATCACAGGAGCTGATTCGCCGGTAATCGATGACTCATCAACTGAAGCGATTCCTTCAATGATTTCGCCATCAGAGGGAATAACGTCATTAGCTTCGCAAATTACAAGGTCTTCTGTTCGAAGATCAGTAGATGCAATACTTTCTTCAATGCCGTTAGCTCCAAGGCGACGCGCAGAAGTTTCGTTGCGCATTTTTCGTAGCGAGGCCGCTTGCGCTTTACCCCGTCCCTCTGCCATGGCTTCTGCAAAATTCGCGAATATAACGGTAAAACCCAATACGACTGTTACCAGCCAAGAGAAAAGCGATGGATGAACAACTGATGAAACGAGTGTAACCACGGTGCCAAAATACACCACGAACATAATTGGGTTCTGCAGTTGGATTTTAGGCGTTAGCTTCTTTATCGATTCCACCATTGCCTGGGTCAATATTTGTGGATCCAGCGAACGCTGCGTCCCGGCAAGTCCTTTGGTATTAAAGTCTTTTTTCATGATTTAGTAAAACTTTCCATGCGAAAGCGCTTCGGCGATTGGTCCAAGCGATATTACCGGGAAGAAATTTAGAGCTCCAACTAACAAGACAACACCCACCAATAATCCGGTAAACATCGGCGTCGCGGTAAGAAATGTACCTGCAGTCACAGGTACTTCCTCTTTTTCTGCTAAACCTCCAGCCAAAGCAATAACGGGAATGAGTACCCCAAAGCGGCCAAGAAGCATTGCAAGTGCACCTGTTAAATTGAAATATGCTGTATTAGTCGAAAGACCGGCGAATGCCGAGCCGTTATTGTTAGCTTGTGAGGTAAACGCGTAAAGTATTTCGGTGAGCGCGTGTGGTCCGCGATTCAAAATTGCCTGGCGACCGTATGGCAGTGCAACTGTAAGAGCGGTTAGCATAAGAACCGTGATGGGCATCACTAAAATCCCGATAGACGCCCAAATTATCTCATTTCGCTGGATCTTTTTCTTTAGATATTCCGGAGTTCGTCCCACCATCAGTCCTGCTATAAACACGGTCAAGATTGCGAAAAGCAATAACGTGTATATTCCGCTTCCTGCGCCACCCGGAGAAACTTCACCGTAAACCATTCCAGCTAGAAGAGAAAGTCCGCCAATTGGCGTATAGGAATCCGTGGAGGAATTGACTGCACCAGTAGAGGTTTGGGTCGTTGTCACGTCAAAGAGAACCGAATTAGGTACTCCAAACCGAGATTCTTTTCCAACCATATTGGCGCCTTGAACAGAAGTCACACCAGTTGCATTAATAGCTGGATTGCCGGATTGTTCCGCGTGGAGAGCAAGTGCAAAGGTACCAAAAAATAAAAGTGCCATAACAGCCAGTATGGCAATTCCTTCTTTTAGATTGCCTACCATTTTCCCAAAGGTGTAAGTAAGTGCAACAGGAATAGCCAGAATCAATAAAATCTCTAAAAAATTGGTAAAGCCAGTGGGATTCTCAAAAGGATGCGCAGAATTCGCATTAAAAAACCCTCCACCGTTGGTACCAAACTCTTTAATCGCCTCCTGCGAAGCAATAGGCCCCCGAAAAATTACTTGGTTGACCGAATTTAAAGAATCGTGCACATTGACATTTGCAAGCAAGGTCTCTGGCGATCCTTGCCACACCAACACCAGGGTCATCACGATTGATATTGGCAAAAGAACATAAATTACACCACGGATCATATCAACCCAAAAGTTCCCGATATTTGGGGATTTATCGCGGGCAAAGCCGCGTATGAGCGCAATCGCAACTGCAATACCAATCGAAGCCGAAACAAAATTCTGTGTGGTCAAAGCCACCATTTGCGAAAAATTAGACATCGTGGATTCACCGGCATAGTTTTGCCAGTCGGTGTTGGTTACAAAAGATACAGCTGTATTGAAAGCCAAAGCAGGTGTTACACCTTTTAGGTGTTGGGGATTGAGTGGCAGGTATCCCTGGAACACCAAGAGTAAAAACGTAAAGCCTATAGAAACGGCCGAAAATACCAAGAGCGATCGAAGATATCGTTGCCAGCTTTGCTCTGAGTCTTTGTTGATGCCCAGCAAACCAAGTACAGGCTTTTCAATGAAATCCAAAAATCCCAACCGGCCGTTATATACCGCCACTAAATACGCGCCCAAATAGCGCCAGATGAAACCCAACAGAACCACAAGGATTCCCAATTCAAACGCAAAGTTCATTTTCTCGTCCATCCACGTCGCATGGTGGCAATATTAGGAGCGATATCGAAATTATTATATTTCTGTGATCAGAATTGACACATTATTGACGCGCCCGATCGCCCGCGTCAATAATTATTTATAACAGACAATGGCTTGAGCGCAATTGTCCTGGCAAGATCCCTAGTGATCGAACACATAAAAGTCCCAGTAACCCAAAGCAAAAACACCATGTAGTAGCCAGATGGTCTTCGACCTGGAATTTTTGTATAGTTGAAAAAAGTCCACTTAGTAAGCGCTGTGCAGCACCACTTTTGAAAAGCTAGTTAAAAAAACCTATAAGAAAATAGATCCAAAACGCACGCAGGAACTGCGAACAAAGGCTCCCAGCATTGCAGCCGATGAACTGGGTCTTGAAATCTCTTAATCCAATATTACAAATTGCTCCGAATAACTATCGAAATTGATGGCAATTAGGTCAATGAGTCCAATGGGTGCAAAGCAACACAAGGGACAACTTGGCCACTTTGACTGCAGCTTCGTAAGGCTGCTATTTGGCAGCAAGGGATAACGCAGAGTGTCTCTAGCGTAGCCCAAGCAAATTTCTTGGCAATAATTAAATCGCCGGGAAACAAGATAAGGAGAAAAACAAAAATTATGGTTGAAACCACTAAACAAAGTAAATCACCTGCACAATTATTTGCATTGGTCTTTGGCGTTGTCTATGCACTTACCGGCATCGTCGGGTTTGTTGCATTTGGATTTGGACATTCACTCACGTTGCCACATGAGACTCTTATAGTCTTTGGGGTAAACCCGCTCCACAATGCAATCCATCTAGTTGTTGGACTTGTTTGGATTGCTGTATCTGGATCTTTTATCTGGACCAAGCGAACCAACTTGCTATTTGGCGTTGTCTTTCTAGCACTCGTGGCTCTAGGTCTGGCTAATCTACTTGGATTCCTTGGTATTTCCGGTCCAACAGATCCCGATAATGCACTACACTTTGCAACTGCCGCTTTAGCAATTTACTTTGGCACAGTTGGGGCAAAAACAAAAAACACCAACAAAGCCAACCAAACTCACGTAGCCCGGGTTTAGTGTCCCAGTTGCGGTCGCAACCTTAAAAAACAAGTCATACTAGTTCACAAAACAATTACGCAGTTCACATTCACAACAGTGCCTACTTGTAAATTCAAGTAGGCACTGTGTTGTAGGTAATGTTGAATTAATAGCTTGTCCAGCAAGAAAGTTTCACCAAATTTAGGCACTTGATATTTAGCGAGCCCTAGATTTCTGGCACGTTACCATGCGCTCGAGGTAAAACTCGCTTAACCTGTCAGAAATATCAAGAAATGTCTAAATCATAGATAATTCCCCGCCGATCACAAAACGTCAAC
>JAJYGT010000102.1 GCA_021785005.1 Actinomycetes bacterium | reverse complement strand
CTCGTGATTAGCGCCTGGATAGTAATGCTAGGTACGCTTGCAGCCCTAAAAGCACGACAACACGGAGTAGTAACCTCCGTATCGAGGTTTCATCGTCAGCTGGTGGTATTAGGTCGTACATCCTCGTCGCAATACACGCTTTCGCACTTCGAACACACAGAATCATTTTTTGTAGCCAAAACACAGCTAGCTAATTTTGGTACACGACCAGCCCACTCGGCAGCACCACAGCATTATTACTCAAAACCACCCAATAAAAGTGCTGTAATGAGTCAAACCAAGATACAGCAACGAAGAAGTATCGTTCTATTCTCCCTCCTAGTGACACTTTTAACCGCTTCATTCATAACAATCTTGTCGGCGTCAATGTTTGCTTTAACGTTGACAGTTTTCTTATTGATTTCACTTACTTTCTACGTCCTAGCATTGATTCGTATTCGCATTGTCCGTCAAAACAAGCTTTCTACTAAAAGGCAAATTCCGAATCAAGTGTTTACTTCAAGACAAAATATCGCATCTCCGCATCAGCTCAACGTCCCACGGGCGCAACACTTCATTCAAGGAACTACCAACGGACGCTCAGCCGTGCTCCACAGCAACTAAACTTCTTTCACGTCAAAAGAGACGTCACGGGGGTGTAGCTCAGCTGGAAGAGCGCTACGTTCGCATCGTAGAAGTCGGCGGTTCGAGTCCGCTCACCTCCACTAGTTGTCCAATTTACAGGTTCACTCCCGTCGGAGTTGTTGGCTCCTACGCGTTTTCATGGCACAATTGATGCATCGTCCAGCCTGATTCCCAGAGTCCTCGCGATGCGGCTCAGGTCAGCATCGGCAGTCAACAGGGATACGCCGTACCGGTGAGCTACCGAGGCAATCATGCAATCGACCATTTTGCGCGGGGTGATGCCAACTCGGCGACATTGACGATAGATCCTCGCTGCAGCGTCGACGGGGCTTGCTCAGACCTCGTTCACCATGCTGCTTAGTCCGGTTATGGGACTACTTCCTAGCTAAAATCTCCCTCGTGCACTACCAGACAAGGAGACCATTGAAGCCGATTGGAATAGCTCTTGTAGGCTTGGTTGCTACCAGTGCACTCGCCACAGGGTGTGGTCGTAGCCCTGATCGAGGCCTGAGAACTCAGACACCCGATCAGGGCAGTCCGCAGCAAATAGCGGTCGCTTACAGCAACGCCCTTATGGCCAAGCAGTTTAACGAAGCCAAAACATACGTGGCCCCTGCCAGTCAAGCCGTTTTTAGCGTTCTGTTGACCAGCTTGAACCACGTAAATCTGTCCGCTAAAAATCTAGCTGCCGGTGCCATAACTATTTCAGGAAGCAATGCGACTGTAACTCTTACTGGTACTTTATGTCGTTCAAACCAGTGCGTGACAAATAACTCCCCTAACGGAAATGATCCGATCTTTAAACTTTTCGAAACTCGTGTTGGTGGGAAGTGGATGGTGAGCTTTGGATTGCCATCTACACAAACAACAAATCCTGCATCATCTGTTCCCATGGTCACTATCCCCGCGCAGCAGTGAGCCGCTCCAAAGCCACCTGATTGATTAATACCAACTGTCCTCAGCTCTCAAGAAACCTGAACGGCTCTATCGTTAATAACGGCATTGATGTATTATGCTACGGACGTGGGCAACGTCAGGACAAAGCGGCAGTCCGTAGTTTTTATTGCCTGGGTAGCCGTAGGAGCCTGCGCTGCCGTGGCTGTGCTTACGCCGTTCACGATTGGATTATTGTGCGGCTTGGTGGCAGTAGTTGGTGCCAGTGCTCTTCTGATAAGCCCTAGAGGCCGGACTCCAGCTGCACTCGGAATCTTATGCGGCGCTGGACTTATTCCGCTATACGTAGCATGGTTAAATCGTAAAGGGCCGGGTAATATCTGCACCGCCACTTCAAGTTCCTGTGTCCAGGAATGGAATCCTTGGTTTTGGTTTGCATTAGGGATAGTTTTGATCGCTGTTGGCATCGTGACTTTTATACTGCTTAGCAAAAAGCAAACTCGTTAATGCGCGAAGCCGCTGTCATAGGCCTCGAACCAACATGGCACTCTTGCAAGATCGTGTGTCGGTAGCAAGGGCTACCATGGTCGAAGCTTTGCTGCCGTAATAGTGGCTCTTCTCACTGATCCGTGGGTGATTCACGCCGGGATCCGGCCGGGCAGTGGCGGCGTGTAGCCGCCGCGGTCGAGGAGGGCGAGAGCGATGAAGTGCTCGGCTTGGCGGAACCCCGATCTCTTTAGATAAGTGTAGCGACAAGATACCCTTTCGAGAGGTGACCATAAGATAGATGGTATGCAACCACTTGTCTAATGGAACATGAGAGTGCTCTAAGATCGTTCCAATGCGGACGGTGAAGTCGAACTTGCGAGCGAGATAATGATAAATGATAGCAACCCATGACACGTCGGGTCTGAATGTGGGCGACAACACCGCACTTCGGGTGCATCGGAGTTCCATTCCACCGGCAGCTCTCAAGGTAGATCTTAGCTTCTTGTTCAGTCGAAAAGCACTTCAAGAATTCGTACGTTGAGATGGTCATGCCGTCGTTCACAACTTTATCTTACAGCGTTGTAGTTAGGGTGTAAGATATATAAATCCAAAATTGTCTGGGGAAACACGTCTAAATCAGAACTCTGCGGACGTCACAAGTTCATGATAACCTTCTCACGCGGCCCAAGTCGATAGAGAAGCGTCGACAATATTTATAAAGAGTCTCTCGGCTGATATCAAATGATCGAGCCACTACAGCTTTATTTTCTCCCGCTTCAATTCTTGCCCGAAGTTCATCTACTTGTTCAGGAGTAAGCGAAGGCTTTCTTCCTTTGTAAGCACCTCTTTGTTTGGCAAGCGAAATACCTTCGCGCTGACGCTCTTTAATAAGCGAGCGCTCAAATTCTGCGAAGGCTCCCATTACTGAAAGCAAAAGATTTGACATTGCTGAATCGTCACCAGTAAAACAAAGCGACTCTTTGACAAACTCAACTTGTACCCCTCTATTGGTAAGAGTTTGTACCATGTCTCTTAGATCATCAAGATTTCTAGCTAAACGATCCATGGAGTGTACAACAACAGTATCACCCGATCTAACATAAGCAATCATTTCCTCAAGGGCTGCTCTTTCGCGATTCCGGCCTGACGCCTTGTCGGTAAAGATTCGATCAAGTTGTATGCCATCGAGTTGTCGGATCATATTTTGGTCGAGCGTGCTAACTCTGATATAACCAACCCGATGTCCATCTGCCACGGTGCCTCCATTGCTTGACAACCTGTCTGTTATGACTCTAAGAGTCAATTTAGCCGGTGTCAATCAATGTAAACTTGAACCCTAAATTGACGCGGTTTGCCTAGTGGTTGGCATGTCTATTTAGGGTATACCCTAAATAGACCACTACGAAGACTCATCTGGGGCATTCGGACTATCTGGTTCTGGTATTATTACCGCTATATTAGGAGGAAGTGGATCTGGTAAGCCTGCCGGATGTTTGTTTATAAGCCTGAAGTCCGCGTGTCCGTTGAACGTGGCGCCCCCATAGTCAGCGGTTCCAATAAATCGAGTGCCTCTAAAGCTGACATCTTCAAAGTGGGCATCGCCAAAGTCGGCGTGTCCGTTGAACGCAGCACCCTCGAAATGGGCGTCTCCTTGGAACCTAGCGCCTTCAAAGCTGACGTCTTCAAAATGGGCGCCTCCGAAGCCAGCATGTGCGGAGAACGTGGCGTCCTTGAAGTAGGCACCTGTAGCGAATCGAGCGCCTCCGAAGCCAGCATGTGCGGAGAACGTGGCATCTTTGAAGTAGGCACCTGTAGCGAATCGAGCGCGTATGAAGTAGACATCTTCACTAAATGTGGCGTCTTTGAAATAGGCGTATCCAGCGAACACAGCGTCTTTGAAATAGGCGTATCCAGCGAACACAGCGTCATTGAAATAGGTGTATCGTGCGAACGATACACCTTCGAAGTCAACGTCTGCAGCGAACGTTTCACCTTCGAAATAGGCGTGTCCGTTGAACGCAGCACCCTCGAAATGAACATCTTGTATGAAGGTTGCGCCTCTGAAATCGGCGTCTGTGGTGAATGTCGCGCCTGAGAAATCAAAATCATAAGAATCTTCAACAAAGGTTCCACCTTCTCGTAATCGCTTTACGATTAGACGCACGATAGTTTTTCGAACCTCTGACTCTCCTCGTGCATCTGTGCCAGTAGGATCAAAAGGGAGTCTCATATATGCGCAAAGGACATCAATGCAGGTCTGGCGTTGTAATTCCCAGTCGTCGGCGAGACGGGCAAGTTCGTGAACTGCGGCTAGTCGAATAGCTGCGTTATCGTGCCCTAGATGAGTAATAGCAACTGCGAATCTTTGCACAAATTCATCATCTTGCTTCGCTGGTGGTTGGCCGTTCGTCACTTGCTGTTTGTGATGCTCAGAAGTGAGCCCAACAGCAGGACTCGGTCAGCAATAACAGCAAGTTCGATCTTGGCTAAGTTCAAAGCTTGCGATAGAAAAGAAATCCTTGTCAACCATCGATACGTAGATAAAGTAAGTGCAATTGAAGTAACTGATACTGCGAGCATCGCCGCTAATACTAGCACAACGGTACCGTGGAACCCTCTCTCAAGACTAATTGTGTGTCCGTTCTTTTGTAGATCTCGGACATTCGACAACATTTCTCCGTCTGTAATCCATGTGATTATTTTTCTTGACGGCTAAGCAGTATTCAAGGAAATATTGCCCAAATCAGAAATATTTCAAGTCTGCTGACTCGTCTCAAGATAGCTACGATCAATTGTAGGTACGTGTTCAAGCCACACAATACCGTCAGCGTCAGGCAAACATTCACCCACCATTTGGGGACGAAATTTACCCGAGTCAATGTTTTCCATTAGGAAAATATCGGCATACTTTGCCATTATGCCGGGTGCGGGAAACCGATAGCCAAACCGAACTTCAGGATTGCTGTCATGGTTGAAAAGGATAGCCACGCGTGCTTGGTCTCGGATTCCATCGATGATAAATACAAAGTCCTCTCTCATACCCCTAATGAACGGTGCAAGTGACGCAGGCCGTGCTGGGAGTGGCGATCCCCATGGTGCCCCAGATTTTATGTGGGTCGCGTATTCATGTTCAAAACCACTACCCCGTCCACCGTGATCGAGGAGTCGTTTAACGTTGCTGAGCTGCTCTTTGGTAGGCAAAATCATAGGGCGTGCCCTTGAAACCCACCCACCGCGAAAGGTCGCCTCTAGCTTGTCGCGTTGCTTATTGAGGTCTGACATAAATTCTTCGATAGTTTTCAACCCCTTTTAGTTTTGGAGACCGAGAGGCTTTAGATAGCATCAATCTCGACTCCGCTCAAAGCCCCTTTGTAGTTCGATCCCAGATAGGCAAATTATAGAATCATCTAGATATATTTCGCGGTAATCGCACCTACATTCGTATTAATTGCTCACTAACGTTTCTAATTAAATCGAACTTCACCGTGAAAGCCACCCCATACATTTGATTTGTTGCAGCTCTCCTTTATTTCATAATTTCAGCTCCGTGTATCGGACACACTCCTCCTTGAGCCAATTGGAGACAGCACAACGGGATATTCCCAACACAGCAACCAATAAGTAGACGGACGCACGCGCTTCACAGAGT
Source organism: Actinomycetes bacterium (assembly GCA_021785005.1). Lineage (GTDB taxonomy): Bacteria > Actinomycetota > Acidimicrobiia > Acidimicrobiales > Acidimicrobiaceae > Acidithrix. The sequence continues at coordinate 3,645 of JAJYGT010000102.1, read as the reverse complement.
TCGACGAGGTAAGCGAGCAGATCACGATTCAGCCAGGTGACGCTCTTCACAGGAGTCGGGCCGCCCGCTCTTGGCCGGGACTAACCTCCAGGTTCCCATGTGCCCTAATCGCCCGTTCTAGCGGAGACGGGGTCGAGTTCGAGAAGAGTCGAGAGCATCGAAATACCTAGAACTATCGGTATCTACGGATATCCAAAAGTACTACCATAATAGGCAGTGTGGGTCAAAATATCTTGCCGCAAGTGGGTCAAAAATAGGTTGCTGGCAACACCAGGAGACAAGATGGCATCTGTGGCACCTGATTGGACGACTGATCCCTTTACGCAAGTGACCTGGGGTGAAGGGTACATCTATGGGAGATATGGAGATCCGGAGAATGCATGGAACATTGCCACTAAGAACAGCACCTGTCCCATCGGATCAAACGGTTTGCCGACAGAGTGTAATGGTGGATATGTTATAAGTGGTCTCGGGTAACGTGAGAGCGTATTTCAGGCGAGACTTGTATTGGCGGCGGGTTAGGCTGTCATGCCTCTTACTTATGTGCCTTGCACTCCCGGGAATCATACTCTCAGCGTGTGGCAAGACTACCTCAACGAGCAGGAGTGGACGACCTACTCTAGTGGAAGTGAGAAATCCACAGATAACAATCGATTGGCAACAAGAGGTTGCGCCGTACATACACCTTCCTTTCCGACTGACCTACACAGTGTTACCGCCACTGTACTTTACCGGTAGTGATCGATCCGTGATCGCGGTAGTAGCATGGAAGGTCGACACTGGGGCGGGAGATATCCAAGCCTTCTCTGTTGCAGAGTTCAGCGTGAGAAAAGGGGTACGACCGGCGCTCATCGAATATCTCGTGCAAAACTTTAATGACATCAAGCCTCCTGGGGTAAAGGCCATCTTGCCGCTGATACTTCCTGGCAACAATACCGTGTTTGGTGTTACGAACCACTGGCATAAGACTGAGCCTAATAATACGCTTGTGATCTGCGCAAGCGCTTTGACCGGTCCGGCGACCTATCTAGCCGCAATGACCATAAGTAACTTTATGCTTCCTATGCATCTGGTAAACGGAGAGTTTGTCCTTGACAGCGTCGAGAATACGGGGCACACGAACATGTGCCGGTAGTGTAGGTGTACTACCCTCAATTTCAGCTAATCTGACTTTTATTGATAGCAGTAATTGGATCTTCAACTTGTGGTCAACACCTACCCGACTGTATGTCAGCACGACATGGGTAAAAGATCTCCTTTAGTTCAACATCACTCAATGGAGCTGAATTAACAAAGCGACTGAGATCCTACCGGAGGATGGGAAAAAGTAATTAATCTAGAAACACCAAATGCGTCAACAATCCTGACATTTACCGACTTTGCTAACTTTCTAACGAGAGCCCGTCACCTCTCTCAAATACTTATATAGTGTCTCTCTACTAACCCCAAATTCCTTTGCAACGCCAGTTTTATTTTCTCCCGCTTCAATTCTTACTCGAAGTTCATCTACTTGTTCAGGGGTCAGCGAAGGCTTACGTCCTTTGTAAGCACCTCTTTGTTTGGCAAGTGAAATACCTTCGCGCTGACGCTCTTTAATTAGCGATCGTTCGAATTCTGCAAAGGCTCCCATTACTGAAAGCAAAAGATTCGACATCGCTGAATCATCACCAGTAAAACAAAGCGACTCTTTGACAAACTCAACCTTTACGCCTCTATTGGTAAGAGTTTGTACCATGTCTCTTAGATCATCAAGATTTCTAGCTAAACGATCCATGGAGTGTACAACAACGGTATCGCCTGATCTAACATAAGCAATCATTTCCTCAAGAGCTACTCTTTCGCGATCTTTACCCGATGCATTGTCGGTAAAGATTCGGTCGAGTTGTATGCCATCGAGTTGTCGGGTCGTATTTTGATCCAGCGTACTAACTCTGATGTAACCAACCCGATGTCCATCTGCCACAGTGCCTCCATTGCTTGACGATCTGTCAACTATAACTCTATGAGTCTAGTTAGCAAGCGTCAATCAATGCGAATTTGGACCCTAAATTGACGCAGTTTGCCTAGTGGTTGTGCTGTCCATTTAGGGTATACCTCAAATAGACAGGAGTGAAGATTTTAGATAAATTAGTTAAGTAATGTTACCTCGATAATTCCATTACGAGAATCACGGATTTCTCAAGGACCTTGACCCGGCAAATAGCTAGCCACGCTGCTTGATACTTGCCATTGCCCAGACGAATCTAGGTTGAGAATATCCGTCACGAGCTGTTGCGCACGATTCGTCTGCCAGTGGGTCTGATTAGTAACTGGGTTGATATACCCAATTGTTGTCCATTCATTGACGATTGCCTGGATGCTGGCTTGACTGCCATTTACAATTACAGAATTGAACTTGTCGACAGAAGCCCCGCCCGTCCCCGCTAGATCCTGACCGCCAGACTCCGACTTTAGCACGCCGATAAATTTGGGCATCGCTTGAGAAATAATCCCGGGACTGAATAATACTTGGAAGGCATTTTGGACTCTCATTATATCTGCATCAAGTGCAGCCGGACTTAGGTATGCTTTACCGGAGCTAGCCAGATTTGGGGCTGGAGCTACAGATGGATCGTCAATTTGACCGAGCCTCGCTTGCCAATTTATAGGTAGAGGGCCGGTCGCGGCATACCATAGATCCTCCGCCTGGGTAAAAGCCTGTTCGGCTGAATTACTATTATCATTGAGCTGTGTCGATGACGCTTGAATCCTAATGATGTTAGGTCTATACGCTACGAAAAGCAGAGCGAATACGATGACTGCAGCTAGAGCCACGGGCGCGTACTTCTTAAAGTACTTCAAAGCGTTAATTGACATTTCTATTTTCTCTCCCCGAATCATCAGCTTCTAACCTCAAACTTAGCGTCATGGGTTAGAAGCCCAAATATGTTCGAAATATACGGTTGTTGTTGCCCAATTTGTATTCCCCGGAGCATCATTTAAGGTCCAAAAAATATCTTGTCTGTTGTTGGTGTGCTCGTCAACCCAGTTCCCGTAATAACCGTATTGGTCAGTGCCCCAACCGACCTGCATCGCCGCATGTGATATCCCAAGACCCTGTCCCCAGTCATAAAATAACACGTCCCCTGTAATTACGGAATTGGGAGTGAAAGCAGGAGCAGTATTCCATCCGCCGTTGTAGTAGAAGCTGCCCTCAAACGTTCCGCCTGGGTTGTCTAGGTGTAAAAACTGCCATAAATCGCCAGCTACGGTTGCTGAGTTGCTACTCGCAACTTGTCCGCTATAGGCATACCGATTTACAGCATTAAAATCCCACCAGTTGGCTAAGTTCGTCGGGCTTCCATTGGGATTTACAAACGCGAAACCACCCGCATACATCGCCTGCGATACAAAGTTTGTGCAATCTTCCGAATACGAAATATACTGCGGATTATTATTTATTGCATAAGTATTGGCATAATTGGCGGCAGCAGTACCTGAATACGATGCAGATGCAGAAGTCGCGAAAGCGGTACAAGAAAAAACAGTGATACCAAAGCCATCACTGGTAAAAGTACGCGCCGCATAGCCACCTCTCATTGAAAAACGTCTGTTACAATATCACACTTACTAACCCAACTTTCGCTTCACCACCCACAGATCCCC
>JAJYGT010000174.1 GCA_021785005.1 Actinomycetes bacterium | reverse complement strand
TTAGTGCCCTTTCGTTGGTGGGTTTGGTGTGTCTTATTAACAACCATTCTACCAGTTCAGAGGGCACTATTTCTTTATATAGCGTCTAATTTAGATGTCGGTTCGGTGTTTCTAGGCTTAATGCGGCCTCCATGTTGAGGTTCGAGTTCTCCAAGAGTACGAGAGCTTCAGAAATGGTTGCGAGTATGCCCGCCACCATAATTTGATTGGCGGCTTTTACGGTCTGGCCGGATCCAGCGTCTCCGACGTGATAGATCGACGTGCCAAGGGTTTCAAGTATTGGTTTTCCGATTTCAAAGGCTTTGTTAGTTCCACCCACCATTATCGAAAGCGTCGCGTTCTCGGCCCCGATATCTCCTCCAGAAACAGGTGCATCCAGCGCCAAAATATCGTGCTCAGACGCTTTGGCGAAGATTTCTTTCGCAAGCTGCGGAGGCTGTGTACCCATATCGATAAAGAGTGAGTTTTTTTTCATTTGGGATAGGATTCCAAATTCGCCGAGAACGACTGATGTAGTGACTGAGGGCGTCGGAAGCATTGTAATTATTACCTCGGAAGTGTCGCACAAGTGCGCGATTGAGGATGCTTCGTGCGCTCCGAGTAATTTAAGTTCATCTATCGGAGCCCTGGAACGAGATAAAACTGTAACTTTAAATCCGGCTGAAATTAGGTTACGAGCCATTGGTTTCCCCATAAGTCCCAAGCCAACGAATCCCACTTGGGTTTGAGTATTATCTATATCCACTTTTGTCCGATCTTCTCATTATGTTCAGAATATATGACTTTTGCATGGTAATTTGATCCGGTAAATAAACCGTAACTTGACGCTAAAACAGGCGCGATCCGCCAATTAATAGAAGTATCTTTCAAGCGTAACGGCCAATTAATGTTTTCCCAGGCTAGAAACTATACTTGATTGGATCGTATCACACCCGCGATTATTAGACATCAACACGCCCAGTCAATCGCCGCTCCTACCGTTGTTATCGAAGTTGCCCTATTTATGATATCAAGTTGCTATTTATGGCAAATTAGGCAGAATGTATGCGAATTACGCTACATTGAATATTGGTAAAGGTTTTTTAACAATATCGGTAACCTTGCTCAATAAAACAGCACCTTGGATGGTGAGTTGATGTCACATCAAAATGTTATAGTGCACATTAATTGACGTATCTTAGATTTTATTAAATGCGTAATTTTGCGCGTAGAGCTTTAATCGACTTTGTTTTGCGCGCGTGTCTTCGTTTTGATATCCAAGCGATGATCGCGTGAGTTGTTTCGAGAAGGCGGTACATTGTTCGACCCTGGCCCAGATATTGACCGATTGCATCCAGTGCTTGTTAAAAGCATTGACCTAATCGGAGACCGATGGACACTCCTCATAATTGTCGATGCTCTAAACGGTGTATCTCGATTTGATGAGTTTCACCGAAATCTTGGGATCGCACGTAATATCTTGTCGTCGCGCATGAAAAAATTAGTCGACGCGGGGGTTTTGGACAAGCGCAAGTATCTTGAACGTCCGGCGCGTTTTGAGTACGTACTGACAGAAAAAGGTGGAGAACTTTCCAATACTGTCTTAGCAATTCAGATTTGGGCTGATAAATGGTACTCTGATAATTGGGCGACTCGCGATGCTTGCTCGTCTTGTTCAGAACGCTAACCCTAGATTAACGCGGATATAGGGTTCACTTTAAACCAGTGTTTTGAAATCGTAGAATGTTTATTTCGATGTTATGGAACGAGTTTCGCGCGTTATTTGCTAAATTCTGAGTCGTGCTCAATCCGATTTTCATACGACAGGTTTCGCCCGTAACCGAATTTGGTACCTATTATGCCAAGAGTTGCGTAGACACCTCATTAGAGTTCGAATACGACCTGGTAGGTGAGCCCAAACTCCCAAGGAAAGCGATTCTGCTCTTATTGGATAATTCCCAGTTTGCAGAATTCTTGGACAATCCGAGTGCCATACCCTGGCCAAGGTTTGATAGTTTGCTCAGCATAGGTATGTACGAGGGTGTAAACGATCGTTATGTTGCGTCCTGGGTTCCATCTGCGACGGGATTGTTTTCACCTGTTGTGTATGCGTGGGTCGATGAAGTCGACAGACTTAGTAACCTGTCGCAGCGAAAAATTACTTTAGGTGATTCGGTCGAGCTAGAATTATTGGATCTAGCTGCTTTTTTCGAAAGACATTTGGACGACGAGGAACTGTTGAGTTGGCCAACGGAGCCCTCATTGCATCTAAATCCGATCTCTAACGTGAATACATCTATTTGCAGTCAAAGGGCTGCGAAGTTCAAGAAGTTAATCCTAAATCTTCGCGACGAGCGAATGAGCCAGGTGGATCGTCTCAATCTTGTTTTAGACGAAGATATGACGCCTTGGATTCATCTGCCTCAACGTGTCGAGCTTGTTAGTCTTCATGTAGGTCAAGCAATACGAGTAGAACGTGAGCGAGCGGGATTTAGTAGTTGGTATGAGTTGTTTCCGCGGTCATACGGTGGATTTACCAAATTAACCTCCGAGTTGGACAGGGTTGCTTCGATGGGGTTCGATGTCGTGTACTTTCCGCCGATACACCCGATTGGCGAGCGAAATCGCAAGGGCAGAAATAATTCACTTCAGGCCGAACCAGATGACGTAGGATCCCCTTGGGCAATAGGGTCTATTCTTGGCGGACATAAGACGTTACATCCACAGCTTGGCACTATGGATGATTTTTTACAAATCCTTGAGTATGCCAGCCAAAAAGGTGTCGAAGTTGCCATCGATATTGCTTTACAGTGTGCGCCTGATCATCCTTGGGTCACAGAGCACCCCGAGTGGTTTATCCACCGAGCTAACGGCGAGATTGCTTATGCGGAGAATCCGCCGAAAAAATATCAGGATATATACCCGATTAATTTCTACATCCAAAACGACACGTCACGAATGTCGCTTTGGACAGAAATATATGACATCTTTTGTTATTGGATTTCGTGCGGTATCCAAATCTTTAGGGTAGATAATCCCCATACCAAGGCGCTGGCATTCTGGGAGTGGCTGTGCACAAAGCTGCTTGAGGAGCACCCGGACGTTATTTTGCTAGCCGAAGCATTTACCGCTCCCAAACTAATGTATCGACTTGCTGAAATTGGCTTTTCCCAAAGTTACACTTACTTTACGTGGCGAACAAACAAATATGAGTTAGCGCAATACGGCGCGGAGTTGGCGGAGCCCACAATTTCCGCTACAATGAGACCTAATTTTTGGCCCAATACCCCTGATATCCTGGCGTATCCTTTACGCGAAGGCAATCGTTCGGAATTTTTCATTCGAGCGACCTTGGCCGCTACGATGACCACTTCCTGGGGTGTGTACTCCGGGTTTGAACTGTTTGAAAATATGCCAGTGACGACTAATTCCGAGGAGTATTTGGACAGCGAGAAATATCAGTTGCGCCCACGGGATTATTCGCAAGATCAGTCGCTTGCTGGGTACATTTCGCTATTGAACGAATTGAGATACAGGAACACTGCATTTAGGAACCAACGAGGCTATCTAAACGTGGAAACCGATTCGCACGAAGTGCTAGCTTACCTAAGGTTTGACCCCGTGCGAAACAATCATGTTCTTGTAATAGTAAATTTGAATTCCAGCGAACTACGGGAGTGTCAAATAAACCTTGGCGTACTCCGAGATAAATTCTCATTTGGTGAAACAGTTCGCGTGCGCGACGCATTGACAGGAGATATCTTTACTTGGAATGGCGCGAGCGCGTATGTCAGATTGGATCCACAAATTAACGTCGCTCACATCTTAGAGTTTCTATAGACATCTACCTAAAATACCAAACCTCTTTAGTCTTAGCGATGTTTTGTTGGGTAAATTAGGACGCGCAGCAGGAAAGCTTTGTTACGTCTCTTGTGAAAGTTTGAGCGGCCAATTTGAGACTCTCTGCCATGGTTAGATACGGGTGAAACATTGCTGCCATTTCCTCGGCTGTAATTCTATGTCGTATCGCAATTACTGCGCTTTGAATTACGTCTCCGGCTCCCTGTGATACCATAGATGCTCCAAGTAATCGTCCAGTACCGGATTCGGCTACGAGCTTCACCAATCCAGCGGTATCGTGGTTTACCAGTGCACGCGGTACTGCCTCAAGCGAAAGAGTAGACGTGACCACTTGAAATCCTGCGGAAATTGCTTGTGCCTCGGTCATTCCTGCTGAGGCTATTTGCGGAGATGTGAAAGTCACTTTTGGAAGGCCGCCAAAATCTAAAGTTCTTGAGTTTCCAAGCAGCGCATTGTTGGCTGCTAATGCACCTTCATATGCGGCTACATACACGAATTGCGGGCCCCCGGTTACATCTCCAGCGCTATATATGTTCGGGTTTGTAGTTTGCAGGTGCGCGTCGACAACGATGTTGCCTCGTTCGTCGGTTTCTATTCCCGCGGCCACGAGATTGAGCGACTCAGTGTTTGCACGACGTCCGGTCGCAACAATTATCTTCTCCGCTTGGATGACCGTTTTGAAATCGTTTTGGGATACGTAAAGCTCATGGCCAAAGTCAGTGGTGGTTATTTTTTCCACAGTCGCGTTTGTCAGAATACTTGCGCCTTCAGATTCTAAGATTTTGCCAATTTCAAGTGACACTTCGGGCTCTTCAAATGGTGCGATACGTTCGGCTATATCAACGAAAGTCACTTTAGATCCAATGTGAAGAAAGTATTGACCTAGTTCGAGACCGATTGAATTGCCCCCGATTACTGCGACTGATTTTGGAATTTCCGTTACGTCAAGTGCCTCGGTGGAAGTAAGATATCCAGCGTCTTTCAGTCCGGGGATCGGCGGAATCCAAGCCGATGAACCGGTTGCTATGAGTATCTTTTGGGCGGAAATTTCTTGACCCTCTACTCTCACAGTGTTTTGATTTACAAATTCTGCACTGCCAGGTATTAGCGTAAATCCGTATACATCTATAAGGTCGACATATTTGTGCTGACGAAGTTCTAATACCAAAGAGTCTTTTTGGGCAATCAACTTGTCTAAAGCTGTAGTTCCTACTGTGATATCGAGTCCGGCGAATGGTTGATGCCCGGCGTGCCATGCGAGAGCTGCGGGTTCAAGGAGAGCCTTAGACGGTATACAACCTACATTTACGCAGGTTCCACCAATCGTTGACTTTTCAATCATCGCAACGCGATAATTTAGTTCACGAGCCTTGATCGCGGCCGAAAACGCTGCAGACCCGCTTCCAATTATCAAAAAATCGTAGTCCTTTGCATCTGAAGAACTGATTCCTTGTGGACCGATGTTTTGTTGGGTAACTTGTGAAATAGCACCAGCCTGGTATCCTGCGTTTTTTACTGCTGATTGTAATTCTTGATCGCTGACGTTGGGATTCCAATCGAATGATGCTCGACCGTCCTGCCAGCTCACATCGACGTTGGTGAGCCCGAGACCTGATAAGGCATGCGTAACATGATCTGCACAATCTTGACACGTCATGCCTCGTACGACTACAAAGGCTGTGTTGTTATCGGCCATAAAGATGCTCCTTTGAACCGCATAGCTATTGGCTATACGAAATATATATATCTGTATATACAGATATATGGTCAATCTTATTCCCTAATTTGATTGTCGCTAGAATAAACTAGGTGTGTAGGCCATGAATGAGGTGACCATATGAACCCAGCGACACTGGCGACCAATATTGAAGTTTCGATGCCAACGACAAGTGAAGGTCGGGAAGTCCTTGCGAGGTTCTTCCGCGCAACTGGCGACCAGAATCGTTTGCAGTTGCTGGATTTTTTGGCGGGCGGTGAACACTCCGCAACCGAATGTGTTCAGTTGGTAGGTCTCGCTCAGAGTCGAGTGTCTTCACATCTGGCTTGTTTGGTCTCGTGTGGCTTAGTGTCCGTAAGGCGACAAGGTCGTTTCGCGTTTTATAAGGTTGTTGATCCGAGAGTCATGGAATTAATTCGGCTTGGAACTGAAATTGCCGCCGATAACGCAGAATCTGTCGCAAAATGTATCAAAGTGGCAGAATTTCCAATAAAAAGCTAATCGATAAAAGCCTTGAAGAATTGTACATAAAAAGGTAATCCGGACGAATTGTTGTACCGATAAATTTCAATGTAAATTTTATTAATTTTTAAGGTTTAGCCTAAGTCTTACATGTAACCTATATCGGTATTGAGCTCAAATTGATGCTCGACCCAAGTGTTGGTCCATGCTTTATGAGAGAGAAGATGGATGTCTGGATTTGAACTAAAGCCAGGATGGTTTAAAAGTGCCATCTTCTACGAAGTCTTAGTTCGTGGTTTTTTTGACTCAAACAATGATGGAACGGGAGATATCCCCGGTCTGATAGAAAAACTCGACTACTTGGAGTGGCTTGGGATAGATTGCGTTTGGCTATTGCCGTTCTATTCCTCTCCTTTAAGAGACGGTGGGTACGATATTAGCGATTTTTTGACCGTGTTACCCGAGTATGGTCAAGTGTCTGATGTTGAGAAGCTGCTGGAGTCAGCTCATTCCCGGGGCATAAAGATCGTTGCTGACCTGGTTATGAATCACACCTCAGATCGGCACCCTTGGTTTATCGAATCTTCTAGTTCGCGTTCCAATGCAAAGTCTGATTATTATGTTTGGTCCGACGACCAAGATAGATATAAAGAGGCGCGGGTCATCTTCGTCGATACCGAACGTTCGAATTGGACATTTAACGACGCTCGCAATCAGTATTATTGGCATCGATTTTTCTCTCACCAACCGGATCTCAATTACGATAATCCCGAAGTGGGAAATGCTATGATCGAAGTTTTGCACTTTTGGTTAGAGATGGGATTAGATGGTTTTCGCTTAGATGCGGTACCTTATTTGTTTGAGCGCGATGGGACGAACTGTGAGAATCTGCCAGAGACTCATGCGTTTCTAAAGCGGATTCGCCGTGAGGTTGACGCACGCTACGAGTCCAAGATCTTATTGGCGGAGGCAAATCAACTTCCAAATGAGGTCGTGGAATATTTTGGGCAAGGCGATGAGTGCCACATGTCATTCCATTTCCCAATTATGCCCAAGATGTTTATGTCCATTAAAAAGGAATCCTCCCTGCCGTTAAAGGCAGCGATTGATGATACGCCATCGATACCCGAAGGTTGCCAGTGGGGCATCTTTTTACGCAACCACGACGAGTTGACACTTGAAATGGTTACCGATGAAGAACGGGTCTTCATGTATCAAGCCTATGCTTCGGACCCTAGAGCTAAGAGAAACGTCGGAATTGGTCGTCGATTGGCGCCGCTAATAGACAACGACCGTAGGATTGCTGAGTTATTGCATTCGTTGTTACTGTCTATGCCAGGCTCACCGGTTCTTTATTATGGCGATGAGATTCTAATGGGTGACAATATATTTCTAGGAGACCGTGACTCGGTTAGAACTCCAATGCAGTGGAGTTCGGATCGTAACGGAGGCTTTTCCAGGGCGGACTACGCGTCGTTATATTTACCAGTACTGATGGACCCTGTCTATGGATACGAAGCTCTAAACGTTGAATCCCAGCTTTTAAATCCCGGTTCATTTCTTCAGTGGCTCCGACATATGTTGTGGATCCGACGAGGAAATCCTGTCTTTGGAACCGGCGATTTTGAATCCATCGATAGTGACAATGAGGCTGTGTTTTCCTTTGTGCGCAGAGATCAGCAGACAAATACTGCGATCTTATGCGTGAATAACTTTGCTAGAACGGCACAACCAGTTCAGGTGGATCTGTCGCACTTTAGTAATAATCTCCCTCGGGAGCTTCTGGGCGGAGTGGTATTTCCGCAAATACACCGCGATCCATATCCGTTGACGATGGCACCGTATGGAACTTTCTGGTTTGACATTTCTGCCAACGGAACATCTTTGAGATCCCAGCCAAGAGAGACGTCGAAACTTTCCACGGAGTATGACGCATATGGCGGTGCTTGACCGCGATCAACATTCTCGAGATTGGCCAGAGATTGAGGTCGCTGTTGGGAATTATATCGAATCTAATAAAGTCCGGCTTCGGTGGCTTCCAAAGGATTCGAAGACCCTAAAGATTACCCCGATACTGTTGGGGACTATGGATGAGTCTGATGCGCATGGGAAACTGAGCGATAACTGTGTCAAGACCCATATTTTTCTTTGTAATATCGTTTGTAAAATGGTCACATTTAGAGCATTGTTCTCTGCAAATATTGGGGAAACCCTTATTCTGTCGGAGCTTTGGGACAGACATTTAGAAAAAGAGCTTCTATTTGCGCTAAAAAATCTTAAGTACTCAACTGCCGTTGACAGTACATACCCTCTTAGCGAATTGGAAATTCTTAGCGATGGCGCGGTAACTTTTTTTGACCTAGAGCAGACCAATTCGGCGTTCTTGCTTGGAGACGCGCAGTTCGCAAAGTTTTATCGCAAGGTCGGAAGCGGTATTAGAGAACAACGCCTATATGCGTTACTCGCTCAATCGACGATGGTGCCAAAATATCTGGGGACTTTTACCGATTTTGAAGATGATCCAGTTGCAATCGTTTTGGAACGACTTGCTGATACGCGGTCGGTTATGGACGTAGCGAGCGAGCTTCTAGGAGATCCGGGTGACCAGGCAGCGTCGGATACCTTTCAACAAGTTGTACGAATTTTAACAGATGTCGGTGAGCTGTTAGGCTTGTTACACGATGATTTGCAGAGATATTCCTCTGGCGACTTGGCTACCTCAAACACAGAGAGTTTGCGTATTTGGTTTGAAAATAGGGTTGCTGCAAGAGGAGATCTAGACCACACGAGTGAGTCCAATGCAGGGTCGTGCGTTCGTATTTCAGTGGAACAAGCTCGAAGGTTGCTAACTTTTATAAGCGAAGACGCGAACGTATTTGAGATACACGGAGATTTTCACCTAGGACAAGTAGCGTGGAACCGAGGGCGTCTAAAAATAATAGACTTCGAAGGCGAACCAGCGGAAATTGACGGCACCGAACCGATGAACTTGGCCCAACGAGATTTAGCGGGCTTACTCCGGTCTGTACACTATCTGTGTTCATCATTCGTCAGAGTAGATGGCAAGATTCCAACGAGCAATACTGATCAAATGCTTTTATTTCGCGGTGCAGTCCTGGTGGGTTACCGTAGGTCATACACCGGAAGCCAAATGTTTAAAGATCTTGGTTCAGTTGCAAGAATTTGCATATTCGAAATTGATAAGGCGTTGTATGAAAAGCGGTATGAAGAGAAATTTCGACCTGAACTAGTGCGTGTCCCTGTTGAGTTTCTCGAGCATTCTTTAGGTTATGTCGACGCGTTTTCTACCATAGCCTCCCGCGTTTGGACATCGCCTGACAAAGAAGATATTTTGGTCGATTTTGTGGCAAAGGG